>JBOGSE010000768.1:0-9914 GCA_050694895.1 bacterium
ACGCAACCCGTTATCATCCTGACCGCCCACGCGACGACCGATCGGCACCAAGAGCTGGTATTGGCCGGCGCGGTCGAATTCCTCGCCAAACCTTTTCAAGTTGACGAACTCCGTCACACCTGCGAGAGCGTGCTGCGGTATCGACGCCTTACGGAGACGCATGCGGAATTGCAGGAAAAGGAAAAAGCGATGCACCAGATTTCTAACCGCGTTCATGCTGCGGATTACTGCTTGTCCAGCGGAAAGGCTTGGGTCGCTTCCCAGCATATCAAAGGCGCACTGGGTATGTGCCGCCGGTCCCCTCCCACCCAAGAGGAGTGGGACAAGATGGCACGCGAATTTGGAGACAGGCCAGGTGGCGGGTGACCGCGGAGGCGGAGTGGCGGGGTTCGTTTCTGCCACGGCGCTGGTGGGGGCTCCTTCGCTGGGGGCCACGCTCATTGCTGCCTCCGCACCATCTCCCGCCGTAGGGACGGTGGCGGGCGCCGCCGGCGGCAGCCGGTACTCGCGGCAGTAGAAGTCGTTCTCATCGACGACGTCACCGCGTGTCCCGATCTCCGGGTTCAGCAGGAGGTTGAGCGCCTCCAGGGCGCGGTCTTTCCGAGGTTGTTCGGGGCCGAGGTAGACGTTGTGATCTACCTGGAAGAGCGTCGCGCTGTGGATGCTGCGCCCCGGTGGCCGCCTCAAATTCCTCCACCCATGGCCGGGTCAAAATCCCCCACCCGGGTGATGACGGGACGTGGGGCACTTTAGACGCTGTAGCTGCGCTTGGCAACTCTCGCCGCAGCCTCTTTGAGGCGCCAACTCTTGCCCTCGAACTGCAATAGGTGGCCGTGGTGCATGAGCCGATCGAGTAGGGGCGTGACGAGCACGACATCACCGAGCAGCTTCGCCCAGTCCTCAAGTGGGCGATTTGAGGTGACGATCGTTGATCGTTTTTCATAGCGACTCATCAACACCTCGGCGAGTTCGTCGCCCGCGGTAGCGGGTAGTTTGCGCAGGAAAAGATCGTCGATGACCAACAGATCGGCCGTGTGCAGTTGCGCGCGGTAGGTGCGGAGTTCGCCCAGCTCGCGGGCTTGGTGGCTCTCCTCGATCAACGCATGGGCTTCGCGGTAGATGACCTTGTCACCACGCTGCACGCTGAGCAGTGCGAGGGCCTTGGCGCTGTGACTTTTCCCGACGCCGGGCGGCCCGAGCATCAGCACATCTTCTTTCGCATCGATGAATTTGAGGGTAGCGAGTTCGAGGATATCGCGTTTCGGCAACCGTGGGTTGTAGGTCCAATCGAGGCTCCTGAGGTCTTTGCGTTCGGGTAGTCCCGAGAGGGTATAGCGGCGCTCGAGCAAGCGTGAGCGACGCCGGTCGAGTTCATCCTGAACGAGCCAGGCGAAGGCTTCGATGAAGTCCATCTGGTGGCTCGCGACCTGGAGCGCGCGTGCTTGTAGGGTCGCCGTCATTCCGGAGAGGCGCAGGCTACGTAAGGCCCGTTCGAGTTCGGTGATTGACATCGGCATGGTAGTTACTCCTTCGGGTTGGTCTGGGAGTGGGACTCCCAGAAGGTTTGATACTCGCTGAGTGGACGGATGCTCGGGTCGGATTGTGTAAACGTTGGGGGCTCGGCGCGCGAGGCCCTCGCGGCACGACGCTCGAGCGCACGTTTGACGCTGGTGTAGGAGACGCACTGAGACTCGAGGAGTTGGGTGCACACCGCCTCGATGTCGGCACGCGTGTAGCGTTTTGGCAGGTTGGTCAGACCGTAGAGGGCCCGCTGAGCGGGGCGACCGAGACGTGCAAAGAGCTCCCGGGCAAGCTGTGCGGTGTGCGGCCCGATTTTCTCTACCCGTGCCAGGAGCCGCAGGGTCTCGCGCGAGGGGTTGAACAGGCGGTCCGCCTCGCGCAACTCGAATTGGCCTTTACGCTCGGATTTGGCGTGCCGGCGCAGGACTTGGCCTTCGGCGTTGAGGATCTCGATGTCGTGGGTATAGATACGCACGGTGACTTTGCTGTGCAGGGTGGCGGGGAGTGCGGCGTAGTAGGAGCCATCGATTTGCACCAGCCCCGCGTCATCGACGGTGCGCGTGCCCTGCTTGAAGTACCGAAAACCCTCCAACGGCAGGGGACGCAGATGCGGCTTTTCCTCCTGGTACATCTCCAGCACTTGGCGCTTCTTACGCCCGTGGATGCGCAGCGCCGCCCAGCGCTCTTCCCAATGGGCGAGAAAGGCGTTTTGTTCTTCGAGGGACTCGAACCGCCGCCCTTTGAGTGCCGTGCCCTGGGTATGTCGGATGGCATTCTCCACGGTCCCCTTGCGATTGGGGTCGCCTACTCGGCAGGGATCGGCCACGACCCCGTAATGCGAGAGCAACGCCGCGTACACTGGGTTTAGGGCCGGTTCGTAGAGATCAGGGGTGAGGATCCCTTCCTTGAGGTTGTCCAGCACCACGTACCGACAGCAGCCCCCAAACGCACGCCAGGCGTCCTCATGCAGCTGCGCCCACACTGCGTGGTCGGTCTTCCACACCACCTTGCGAAAGCTCTTGCCCGAGTATTTCAGCGTCATGACAAACAGCAGTGGGCGCTTGTACTTCCCCGCTCGGTACTGCGTCAGGGCGCCCTGGCCATAGTCGACCTGGGCCTCCTCCCCCGGCAGAAACTCCAGCACATCGAAACGCTCCGGCTCCCGCGCTTTCAGTGCCGCGACAAAGCGCTTCACCGAGTTGTAGCGGTGGGTGAATCCGTAGAGGTCGACGAGGTCCTGGTAGATGCTCTGCGCATTGCGTCCGAGCTGGAGTTGCGCCTCGATCCACGCGCGGTGGGGCTCGCAAGCCGAGGGGGTCGACGGCGGCTTCGCCTTTGCACCTCCCATCTCCGGCGCCGGTGGCCAGGGTGGAGGAATTTCCGCCGCCGAGCCCGCCGAGCCGGTGGCCACCCCGGGCGAATTTGCCGCCTTGAGGTAGCGGCGGATCGTCTTCCGATCCACCCCCGTGCGGCGCTCGATCTCGCGCTGCCCCGTGCCACGCTCGTGCAGCGTCTCAATGGTGATGCGTAGATGTGGTTTCAAGACGTTCACTCCTTCCCTCCCTCACGATGGTGAGGGAGCAACGTAAACGTCCCGCCGCCAAACGCCGCCGATCAGCGGCGCCTAGCTAGCTCAGCTCAGGTGGGGGATTTTGAGGTGGCCACAGGTGGGGGAATTTGGGTGGCCGCCGGGGTGCTGCGGAAGCGCTCGATGCGAAGCTGAGCGATCCGCATGCGCTCACCCCCCGATCCCAGTGCCGTCGACCCGTGTCTGCTCGTCAGCATCGGCGGTCCGCGCGAGCTCGAGATACCGGCAGAACGCGTTCGCCATCCGCATCTGCTGCGGCGTGCGGCAATCCGGTTTGAAGAGCTGCGGGTTGCCGACGAGGATGCAGACGCACCGCGCCCGTGACGTCGCTACGTTCAGGCGGTGCCGGCTGAAAAGGAACTCCATCCCATGCGGGGCCTCCTCCGGGCTCGATGTCGCCATCGAGTAGATGACGACCGGCGCCTCCTGGCCCTGGAACTTGTCGACAGTTCCGATGCGCGCCCCTGGAAT
Organism: bacterium; assembly: GCA_050694895.1. Lineage (GTDB taxonomy): Bacteria > Sysuimicrobiota > Sysuimicrobiia > Sysuimicrobiales > Humicultoraceae > JBQTJP01. The sequence goes on from JBOGSE010000768.1 coordinate 3,581, forward strand.
GCGCTCGGCGATCTCGGAGACCTGCGCGTTGTACGGCGCAACGATCAGGACGTCGTCGAGAGTCAGCGGCTTGGTTTCACCATGACGGTTCGTCCAGGTCATGCCCGGGGCGACGAGGCCCTTCACGATCTCGGCGACTCGTTCAGCCTCCTCGGTTGAGGAGTTTTGGTTCCCCTCGTGCACCACGGGAACGTAGAAGAGCCCCGTCCCGCTATAAGGTGTCGGGCCGGACACGACTTGCGTGGCGAGCCCCGGATGTGGTCCGAGCTTCCCTTCGTAGAACAGCTCCGATGTGTAGCTGCAGATCGACGGATGAAGGCGCCAGGTCTCTCCCAAGAAGAGGCCACGCTCCTCGGGCATCGTGTCATGGCCTTCGAGCAGATACTCGAGGGCGGACAGCTCCGAACCTTCCGGGTGACTCGCCTTCTGGGGTTGCTCGAGCTGCTGCGGATCTCCGAGAAGCACGAGGTTCGTCGCGGCTTGAGCGCAGGCGAGGACGTTTGCCAGCGACATCTGTCCCGCCTCATCGACGACGAGGGCGCTGATGGATTCGGCCAGGTCCTCTTTCGACCAAACCCAGGCGGTTCCGCCAACGACGTCGTACTCCCGGCTCAGGATCTTCGCGACAGCCTTCCCGGCGTCGGTCTCCTCCTCGATCCCTGCGCGCGTCGTCTTCGACTTGTCGCTGACACGATGCATGCAGCGGACGCGAACCTTCTCTTCGGCGGCCGCCCTTACGACCTCGTCCAGGAGGTTCCGAATCACCTTGTGACTGACTGCGGTGACCCCCACTTTCTTCCCCGCGCGAACGAGGTCGATGATCGTGCGCGCGCCCGTGAAGGTCTTGCCGGCACCGGGCGGTCCTTGGATCGCAAGGACACCGCCATCAAGAGCGAGGACGACCCGGCGCGCGCAGGCGACAGTCGACTCTGGTGGTCTGCGCAGGCTCTCCCCAGCAATAAGCCGCGGATTATGGCGGAGGAGAAGATCGCGAGCAGCTCGATGTCGTCCCGCCCCGTCGATTCCGTGATCACGTACGAACTCGCCCAGGCGTAAAAGCGCACCCACGGCCTCGGGGTTGCTCACCTTGTCGTGCTTGAACAAGGCCGTCGGATGGTGGTCAACGCGCACCACCCCTTTTCGCAAGTCGATCGTTCGATGCTCGAGGTCGATCGCTTCGACTTTGGCGATAGGCGATGGCTTCTCCGAGCGTGGCTCGAACGCATCGTCCTGCTCGTCGAAGTCGGTGTCTTGGGGCGGGAACTGGTAGCGATCGACTACGACGCCTCGCTTCGTCGTCTCCAGGCGGCGCTCGAAGACAAGTCCTGCGATACCTGCGCGCTCGTCGAGAAGCTCATCATCGGCCATCTGATGGAGTCGAAAGAACTCCCACCAGTCCACCTTGTCTTCACGTCGGTGCCACTCGAGCAGCTACGCGAGGACCCATTGCGCCTCGTCGACCCTGGTCCGCTCGACCGGGAGTTGCGCGGTCAGCGCCTCGGACACCGCGCGAATGCGCGCCAGCCGATCCTCGAGTTTCTCGTTTGGCTTGGGGAGCGGCGGGGCGGGCCGCGGGACCGGTTCACCCCGATTCCGTTCCGCTTCCAGACGGAGCCTCTCGAGCCAATCACGCAGCTCGAGCGCCGAGACGCAGTCGTCTCGGTTGTACGATTTGACCGCGTCGCGAATTGCGGTGGTCAGAGACGCCGGGTCCCTCTTCGCGATCGCGTACTCGACGGCGCGAAGATGGCGGGACGCCTTCCGGAGATCGACCTCCCGCACGAGCCCGTAGAACGCTTCGAGCTTTTTGATGGAGTAGCTGTCGACTCCGGCGCGAAGGCCCTTCCGAACGACGCCGTAGAGGTCCACGAAGACTTCGGATCGCAAGAGCTGATCGAGCTCATCGGCCTTTGTCGCGTACCTCCCCATGAGCCTCTTCATGGCGGTGGGCTCGTAGGGCGCGTAGTGGAAGACGTGCATCCCCGGATCCCGGCCCCGACGCTCGACAATTAGGTCGATGAGACGCTCGAACGCCCGCTTCTCCCCGGCCGGTGCCAGTGCCCAGAGCGCCTCGTAGCTCAGGACGCCTTCGGCGTCCCGCAGCGCGTACCCGAAGAGATAATCGAGACCGCCATGCTCAGCCTGCCGATCTCCTTCGAGGTCGAGAAAGATGTCGAGGGGCGACGGCACAGGAAGCGCCGCGAGGCCGTATTCCTCTTCGATCGGTAGAATCTCGTAGGTGGGCTTTCCCGTCGTGCGTGCCTCGAACTGGAGGCGCGCTTGCTCCCTGACCCGCTCGAACGCGGCGACGCTGCCGCGACTCGGTTTTCGTGAGATTGGGAGCGGCACCTTGGCGAGATCCGCGAGCGTCGTCACGCCCCAGGTGGCGAGCTCCTTCCGCTGCGCCTTCTGTATGCCTGCTACGAGTGACACGTGGTCATCGTTCGTCCAACGCTTCTCGCAGACCGAGTACCAGTTGCAGATGTCGCAGTGGGGAACCGGCTCGGGGTATGGCACGGCCGCGTCGACTGACGCGGACAGAGGCCTCTCGATCTCCGCCTCAAACGTCCGCCGCACGAGCCGGAAGTACGCGCCGAATTCCTCGAAGCGATAGCACTCGGGTTCGAAGTTCCTCTCGGGGACAACGACGCGCAGCAGCGCCGGCGGAGCCCCTTGGAGCTCGGCCAGGAGATCAGCGTAGAGGCACAGCTGGATCAGCGTCGCGCCGCGGGTTTCTTTGGCGAGCTTCGTCTCGACGGGTTCGTACCGCCAGTCGCCATCGAGGCTCGTGCCGTCCACACGAAGCAGAACATCTGCCCAACCGGCCCACGATCCATGCTCGAGGCGGGCCTGGACGATCACGTCCGCGCCCTCGCGCATCGCGCTGAGCGTCTCGTCGAATGCACTCGGATTCGCCTTGTTGATCTCGACGACGCGCTTCCCCGATTGCTCGAGGGCCTGGACGTACGCTCGCTCGTGCTCCAGCCCGCGCTCCCGAAGAATCTCGAGCATCGGGTCGTCAAAGAACGGTCGCTTTGCGAGCCCATGCGCCGCCAGTCGCTCGAGAGCAGTAAGGTGGCGGCACCCGAGGAAGTTGGTCAGGTCCGTCGCGAAGAAGAGAGGCTTTTCTCCTCGAAAATGCATTCCCGCTCTCAACCGCTCCGCATACCTACGCGACCGTTCGGCGAGCGGCGCTATCGAACCGGCGGAGACATTTCTCTCGGCCGCCCCTCACGGCTTCGTTGGTGCTCGCGTCGCGCTCAGAGTAGCCGGCCATGGGCGTTAGTTGAGGCCCAGCGCCTTGATCGCAGCGGTCAGGGGGTCGGAGTAGAAGATCGGGTCGACCTTTTCGACAACATCGCCCGACACGTCCAGGAAATGGCGCTTGTTCTCCGTCGGCAGGAGCACGCGCTTTGCGCCGTTGTCCATGATCGCCTGCAGCGCTTCCGCGAGGGACCGAACGCCCAGAATGTGGCCCTGGATCGTCGCTTGCCCCAGGACGACCAAGCCCGGAAGCACCGGCTTCGCCTTGAGGAGCGAGTACACGGCAACAAAGAACGCCATCCCCGCTGCGCTGCCGTCCTGGCTACCCATTAGGTCGACCACCTGGACGTGGAAGTCATACGGATCAAATTCCGCCTCGAGGCCGAGCTCGCGCTTGCGCCCGCGCAGATAGTCGAATGTGGTCGTGATGCTGTCGCGCATCGCCTTATCGGGACTTCCTGCGAGCTTGAGCTTCCCGCCACCCGGAATCCGCGTGACCTCCACGCGATGCATCGCGACTTTGTCTTCCACAGTGACGGCCGCCCCGTAGACGCAGCCGGGTGGAAGCGGATCCTGGGCGATGAGATCGCGGCCTCCTTCCTCCGGAACTCCAACGAAGTGCTCTTCGCGCGACTCGTTGTCGATGTACGAGAAGCGTAAGCGGTCTATTAACCCCATCCTGTTATTCGGGCGATGGAGGCCGAAGCGGTTGGGTCTTGACGTGGAACGGCAACAGCGCCTCGATCTGTTCGAGGGTCTGGGCCTTGGGCAACTCGGTGAAGAGGTGGCGGAGATAAGCGTAGGGCTCGAGCCCGTTGGCCTTGGCGGTCTCGATGAGGCTGTAGAGGTTGGCGCTCGATTTTGCGCCGCGCGCGGTATCCGAGAACAGCCAGTTGCGGCGCCCGATGACGAACGGTCGGATGGCGTTTTCCACCGGGTTGTTGTCGATCGAGAGGCGACCGTCGTCGAGGTAGCGCATGAGCTTCGGCCATTGGTTGTTGAGGTAGGTCAGCGCCTTGCCGATCATGGTCTGCGATGGCACCGTGGGTAAGGCGGTATCCAGCCAGGCACGGAGCGTGTCCAAGAGGGGCTTGGCCTTCTGCTGCCGCACGGTGTAACGCTCCTTCGGGGAGACGTCCTTGCATTCGCGCTCGATCCGATAGAGCGCTTGAATGGCGTGAAGCCCTTCCACGGCCTTGCCGGTCTTCCCGGGGTTGTCCGGATGTGCCCCCTGGGCCTTGACCGCCTCGTCGAACTTGCGGCGCGCATGGGCCATGCAGCCGACGAGCACGATGTCGGATCGCAGGCCGACGGCGTTGTAACCGTCATAGCCATCCACTTGCAGATAGCCTCGGTAGCCGTCGAGGAGCCGGAGGGGCACCGCCTGACTTCGGGAGGGATCGTAGTCGAAGAGGATGACGGGCTGATGCGGAGGACCACCGCGCCGCACCCAGAGATAGGAGGGCGAATGAGGGGCCTTCCTGGGTTCCTTCAGGACCTGCAAGGTGGTTTCATCCATGTGCAGGATGTCGTAGCCGAGTAGCACGTCCTGCAGGAGATTGATCAAGGGCTGGATCCAGATCCCGAGCTTGATCATCCAGGCGGCAAGGGTAGCGCGAGGCAGATCGATGCCGATGCGCTTCAGGATGTGCTCCTGCCGATGCAGCGGCAGGGCATCCTGGTACTTCGCGACCGCGATATGCGCCAAGAGCCCGGGCGAGGCCATGCTCTTTTGCAGCGGTTGGGGCGGGACCGGTGCGGTCTTGACGCCCATTTGGCAGTGCGGACAGGCGTATTTTTTCCGCACGTGCCGAAGGAAACCCGGACCTGTGCCGGGATGATGTCGATTTGTTCCGAGATCTCCTCTCCGATCTCGATGAGGCCCCCGCCATCGTGGGCGCAGATCCGCTCTTCCGCCGGGAGCTCGTGTATCACCTCGATTCGCGGGAGTGCTTCGGGCAGCGGCTTTCGTCCGGGTCGAACGCGTTGATGGGCCGGAACGGAGACGATGGCTTCCATCTCCGGATCGGCGGGCGCCGTGGCCTCGGCCTCGTTGAACAGCCCGAGCTGATCGGCCGAGAGTTTTTCGCTGCTACGCCCGAAGCGCTTGGCGATGAGGAGGTTGATCTGTTCTTGGAGGGCTTGAAGCCGGGCCTGTTGGCGCTCGGCCTCGCGGGTCAATCGCGCGATCTCGCCGTCTTTCTCCGCGAGGAGGGCGAGGAGCTCATGAACGTTAGAAGGGCGTTCGAGGGCCTCGCACGACATGAATCATTGTACCATGCCATACTATGCAAAGCACTATAAAACCGATGCAAAACGAAGGGTTTGATGCGGTTTCATGCGCGCGATATCGTAGCCGTCCAAGAGCCAATTGAGCTCCTGCCCGTTGATCGTCACGACGGCCTCGGGCGACGATCGGGGCCAATGGAAGCGTTCCTTTTCCAACCGCTTCTGCCAAAGACAGAAACCGTTACGCTCCCAATAGATCACCTTCACGGCCGTGGCACGCCGGTTCCGAAAGGCAAACAATTGCGCCGAGAAGGGATCAAGTTTCAATTGACTCTCCACCAACACCGCTAAGGCCTGCAGACCCTTGCGGAAATCGACCGCCTCGCGACAGAGATAGACCACCGGCAGATCGGGGGAGGGACGCATCATGACCACGCGCCCGCCGCTTGCAGCACCCGGCCAAGCGCCGCTTCCTCCACCCCGAGCTCCACGACCACCCCGTTCGGGAGGTGCACGCGACAGCTCGAGAGCCGAACGGGACCCGATACCACCTCGACGCGCTGGAACACGGACCGGGATGGCGGGCGTTGACCGGCGCCGTAGCGCATCAGCCGCGCCTTGGCCCGATAGAACGCCTGCACCGACAGCCGATGCGCCTTGGCATAGGCGACCATCGTCTGACCACTCGCTTGCCACCCACACACGTGCTCACGCCAGGGCCTCAGCTCCGGGGGCAGCGCGGGTTTCTCTGTCATCACCGTATTCTCCTCTCAGACGGACGAGAACACAGTTTCGCAAAGGGTCAGCCCGAATAGCTAGATGGGGTCAATAGACCGCTTAC
>JBOGSE010000769.1:0-2313 GCA_050694895.1 bacterium
GGCCTGGCCGTCCGTCTGCGATTGCCATGGGCGTCAACGCAGTCCTCATGGGGTATGCCGTGCTGCTGCCTTTCATTCCCTGGTTCCGTGCGCCGCCCGGCGTCGCCGAATCCGTCGCCGGCTGGCCTGAGGTAGCAAGACGCGCTGAAGCGCTGGCAGCGTCGCTACCCCAACCGGCGATCTACGTCGTCGATCATTTCGAGGGTGCGGCTCAACTCGCGTACCACACGCGCCGTCGGCGCCCCGTCACAATCCCCAAACCGCCTTCAGGGTCGGTCTGGACCTCACCCTCCCAACTCTCTGTTGCGTCGGCGGTCTGGGTGGTGGCTTCGGAGTGGCAGCCCACGGCGCGGCCCGAGGAGTTCTTCTCCAGCGTGATCCCCCGCGAATCATTTTCGATCGCCGCCCGAGGCCGGGAGGTACGCCGGTTCGTTTTCTGGACGGCCACAGGGCCGCGGTAAAGCGAAACTGCGCGGACGCGCGCCTCAGCCGTGGCAATCGAATCATGCGTGTACGCTGATGCCTTTGGACTCCACGACGTGAGCGGCATCGATGATGTGGAGGACGCGCCAGCCGCGCGCGGCCAGGGCACGCGCGATGAAACGCCGGTGGCAGCGCCAGGGGAGACTCTCACTGCAGAGGATGGCACCGCGCCGCTCACGGATGAGGCCTTCACGTTCGTCGAGGCCTCGCTGGAAAAGCGGCGTCTGCATGTGCGTCTCATAGCCACCCTTCCGGAAGCCGCCTAGGAGCGTGTCCGAGGATTGGCGGTAAATCTTGATTTTGCCTTGATCATGGGCTGTGACGCTGACCTCAGCGCGCACGTTGGGCGCCCGTGGGTCGGCGTGAGCCTGAGGGCTGATCGGTACGCTTCCATCGACTCACCCCATCGCCAGCACTCTTCGCACCCGAGCCTTCGCGTGAAAGAGTTTACAGATGTTGTGCACCGTCGCCACCAGCGTCCATTCGCCCCCTACCTTCCGCAGCCCACGCAGGAGAAACTGCCGGAAGCCCCGCGCCGCCTTGATTTGCCCGAGCACCGGCTCAGCGATCGCCTTGTGCATGCGGTACACGCTCCGGCCTGCTTTCGTCTGCAACTTCCGCCGCATGCGATCTTTCGTGGAGAGATGCTTGGGGATGCGGCCGCGCGGCGCGGATGGGATCGGCTGACTGTGCTTCCGCTTGTCGGGTGGGATCCAGGCCTGGATGTGCGCGGCGTGCAGCACCTGGACGTTGGTCTCGCTGAAGTACCCGGCATCCGCTGTCAGACGGCGGGGGACCGCGTCCTCATGCTCCTGGATGGCCGCGACCATGGTCGGCAGATGCGGCGCATCCGCGCTTTGGGCGGTGACCGTGGTGGCGACAATGATCTGGCGCGTGTGGTCCACGGCGACTTGCACGTTGTAGGCCTGCGCGAACGCGCCGTCGGCCATCTTCATGATGTGCGAGTCAGGATCGGTGAAGTTGTATTGGTCCCGATCCCGCGGGGTCTCGCGCGGTGGCTTCGGTGGCCGGCCGCGGGGCGGCCCTTGGGCGTCGCGCTCGGCGCGGATCTTCTCGGCGCGCTCCCGCGCCTCGGCTTCCAGCGCCGCCTTCGCCTCGCGGATCGTGCGCAGTCGATCCTCCCGTCGGCGCAACTCCTCGGGAAGCTCCTCCCCACTCGCGTCGGGACCGTACCGGGCGTCGTCAGCGGCATCGGCCTCATCCGCGCGTTGCAACATCGCCGCCACCTCGGCCGCCAGGCGCGCCTCGGCCTCGCGCAGACGTCCATAACTCATCGCTTTGTGCTTGCTGGCATTGGCCCGGATCTTCGTCCCATCCAGCGCGACATGCCCCAACTTCACCACCCCAGCCTTGGCCGCCAGCGCGAGGACCTGCGCGAAGAGCCCCTGGAGGGCGTCGAGGTGGCGCTTGCGGAAGTCGCTGATCGTCCGAAAATCTGGGGCGTTGCCCGCCGCGAGGACGCGGAAGGCGACATCCTCATGCAGCCGCCGCGCGATGCGCCGGGAGGCGTAGACCCCTGTACAGTACGCGTACAACAAGACGTTCACCATCATCGCCGGATGATAGGGCGGGCCGCCGCGCAGCTCGTCTTCGTAGGGAGTCTCGATTGCGCTCAGGTCGAAGCTGTCCACGAGGTCACTGAGAAAATACGCGAGGTGCCCCTCGGGCAGCCAGTCCCGCAGCGATGGAGGGAGGAGCAGCAGTTGGTCCGGGGCGTATGGGCGATACTCTTTGGTCGGCATGGAAAGAGATTCGCCACGACCTCATCGAAGGCCTGTCCGAGGTCGATTTCTCGGACACGCTCCTAGG
>JBOGSE010000770.1:0-9925 GCA_050694895.1 bacterium
GACAAGATCTCGGGAACCTTCCGCAGTGTCGTCCACGCCGAGGCCTTCCTGGTCGTGAGGAGCTACCTCGGGACGGGAGCGAAGCATGGCCGGCGGGCACTCCAGCTGCTCACCGACCTGTGGACCCAAACCGGTGCCTGGCTACCCAGCGTGGCCGTTCCCGACACCAGCTGAGCAGTTACGGGAAGACGCAGGATCCCCAGCATCGCCAGCCCCATCAAGATCACGAAGACGCCTGCAACCTTCACCAGAACTGGCAGGGCCCCAAGAAGAACTGCTCCCGCCAGGGACGCGCTTGCTCCGAGCGCCGTGAATATCGAGGCGAAGCCGAGTACGAAAAGACTTGAGGCTCCAAGCACTCTGCCTTTCTGGCCATCGGCCCCTGCCGTTACCCCGCTCATGTAAGAAAGGTAGCCGGGGATCAGCGGCAGGCAACAAGGCGACGTGATCGAGATCAGGCCAGCGAGCAGGGCGATCGGCGCTAGCTCCACCTAACCGGCTCCCACGTTGAACGCGATATTGGTGGCGAATATCTGCGAGCTGATCTTCCCCCGGTACTCGTAAGTGATCCGAAGGCCGTTCAGGAAGTACTGTCCTTGCCTCAAGCCCTGAACTTCCGCGAACACCGCCATCTCTGGATGTTCGTCCGTAGGCAAGACTGGAACAGACGATGCGCTGGTGTGATGTGTTGAGACCTCGCCATCTTTATGGTCCTTGGGCAAGACCACCAAGAACCTCACAACCGCGGCGTCTCCCGCGTCGGATACGACCTCGGCCTTTCTCACGGCAACCGGGTCACTGCCGCAGTTGACGAGCAGTCCCGCCAGCACATCTTTATCTTCGCCTTCGACGATCGAAACGGCTGGCGTCCCCCGCGGAAGAAGAGAGTGCCCGTCGACGGCAGCCAGCGGGCCGAACTTCGGATCGAAGTGCGTGCAGGCCTCGCGACTAGATGAAGCAGAAATCACTACCGCAAGAGTTGCGGCGGTGATTACTGCACCGAGGATCGAAACTGCAGAGTGAGATCGGATCTCACTCTGCGTACGCCTAGCCAACTTCGACAACAGGATGATGGAGCCGCAGATCGCCACGAGTTCGAAGAGGGTTGCAGTGACGTCTGAGACTCTCGCAGACTCTACGCTGCCAGACTCGGCTCCGAGAGGAACTCCGATGGTCCTGGTCACCACCCAAAGCGCCACGATCGCCGCGTTTCCCAGGGCTACGGCGCCATAAAGGATCCTTCGTGGCTTCACGAGCAGCAGGAGAGCTCCGACCGCCTGCGCCGCGCCCATGAAGACAAAGAACCAGCCGTACAACGCGTCTTCTCTAAAGTGGGAAGGGGTCTCGATGAAGTGGATCGCCGCCGCCCCGGCCAGCGAGATCGCGACGAGTCCTTTCATCAACGTCATGACGGTCATCGTTCGAGGAGCTGGCCTCGGTTCAGTCACGACGGTGCTTCAACTCCAGGAGCATCCTGATCTGCGAGTCGAGCACGGCAGGCTGGATCGCGCCGAGGATCTTGAAGGAGCCTTGCTGACCAGTCTGATCCGTGCCGCCGATCCCGCGAAACACACCGGTGTGGTCGATGAAGAATGTCTCGGGAAGTCCCCGGACGCCGAAGGCGGTATATAGCTTGAGGTCGGTATCTCTCACGCTCGGAAAGGTGATTCCGAACTCATGCGTGAACGCTTTGGCGTCCTCGATCGAGTCCTGAACGTTGACGCCGATGAACCGCACCCCCTGGTCCCCATACTTCCTCCATTTGGCTTCGAGGGTCGGCGCTTCCTCGCGACACGGTATGCACCAAGACGCCCAGAAGTTGACGACGACGGGATGGCCCTTGAGTTCCTGGCTCGAAAGACGCCCGCCGGTAAGAAGGGGAAGGTCGAACTCCGGGGCATTCTTTCCCACCAGCTCTTGAGAGCCCGTCTTGATCGCCACGCCGGCAGCCAGGAAACCAACGAAGAGCAGCGGCACGATCAACAAGGCGAATATTCGCAAAACCTTATGACGAACCGGAGTCGTCAGACGCTCGTCTTCGTCGACCGCCTTAATGTTCTCTGTCCATATTCCTACGGACTCGCCCAAGATCTCCCTCGGTCTCGGCTGACCTTCATCGTCACGTTGGCGCCGTCGTGGGTCCCAGCCACAAGCACCTGCGAGTCGCTCGGATCGATGTCTACGATCGTTGCTCCGCTTGGGATCTCGAGGTCGCGCCAGGTCTTGCCGCCATCGGTCGAAATACTGGCCCCGCTCTGACCCGATGCGACGATGAGAAGCGGGTTCTTCAGGTCCCAGCTGACCCAAGTCGGCGACCTCGGTCCCCCGAGCTCGGTCCAAGTGCCTCCACCGTCTTTCGACTCCGCGACCCCCGACGCCGCATCCGCGGCGACGAGATGCTTGGTGTCGGTTGCGTCGACGAGGATCCGGCCGAAGAACGAACGGCCCTCGTTACGGTTCACGACTCGCCACGTCTTGGCGCCGTCGCTAGAGGATAGGAACCCTGCGGGTGAACCTGCGTACAGTACGCTTCTCCCAGCTCCGAAGGAGTGCAGGTCTGTGGCTGGGAGACCTTGGTTGTGCTCGCTGAATATCTTGCCCCCGTCCGTCGAGATCATGAGCCCGGGATGACCGCTCATGTAGACGGTGGAGCCGTTGAACCCCCAGCCCATGGCGTCTCTGCTCTTGAGCGATGCCACTGGACGAAACGACTTGCCGCCGTCGATCGAGACGGACACCGCCTCGTGGCCGCCAACGAAGATGCGCTTCGGATTCTCCGGGTCGAACACCATCGAGTGAAAGTCGCCTCCGGTGAACGCCTTTGACATTGGACTCGTCGCCTTCTCATCGCCTGACCGCATCACCGCGATGAGCACAACTGCGACAGCGACGGATGCAATCAATATCCAACTGCGGTATCGCTGATAGAAGCTTGGCGGCTTCCTTTTCTTGCGCGCCTGGTTACGACGCCTCTGTGTTGCCTGTCTCGAAGCAGCGGAGGTCTTACCCATGCGCCACCTCCGAATGGGTAGCCGGGACTTCCAGCCTCTGTCGAGTCAGCCTTCGGCCCTTGCCGAACCGCCTAAGACGCAGTGAGTTGGTGACGACGCTTACCGATGAGAAAGCCATGGTCGCCCCCGCTATCACCGGGTTGAGCAGCCCCAGAGCCGCCAGCGGTATAGCGGCGGTGTTGTACCCGAAGGCCCATACCAGGTTCTGAAGTATGAGGCGAAAGGTCCTACGCGAAAGCTCCAACGCAACGACGACCCCCTCTAGGTCACCCGACATCAACGTGATGTCCGACGATTCGATCGCCACATCCGTCCCGGTGCCGATCGCGATGCCGAGGTCTGCTTGGACGAGAGCGGGCGCGTCGTTGATGCCGTCTCCGACCATGGCGACGATCTCCCCGGACTCTTGCAGACGTCTCACCTCAGACACTTTGTCCTGCGGCAGAACCTCGGCCAGCACGCGGTCGATCCCGACTTCAGATGCGATGGCAGCCGCAGTGCGGGCGTTGTCACCGGTGATCATCACCACGTCGAGGCCGAGCCGCGTCAGTCGTGCTACGACAGCGGGGGCTTCGTCCTTGAGCGTGTCGGCCACCCCGATGACGCCTCGCAACTGGCCGCCCGACGCGGTGAAGACTGCCGTCCGGCCTTTCTCCTCTAGCTCCACCGCAGCTTGTTCGAGATCCTCAGTGCCGACAACACCTTTGTCCTTCATCAGCTTGCGGCGACCGACCAAGGCTTCGACTCCGTCCACTGTCGCGATGACACCGTGTCCTGCCAGAGAAGTAAATGTTGAAGGCTCGGGCAGATCGATCCCATCCGCCAAGGCTGCGGAGACGATCGCGGCTGCTAATGGATGCTCTGAAGAGCTCTCCACCGCACCTGCCAGTCGAAGGAGTTCCGGGCGATCCATCCCCTCGGCGGTGACGACGTCGGTTAGCTCCATCTTGCCTTTGGTGAGCGTCCCGGTCTTGTCGAAGACGATGGTCTTCACCCTCTTCGATCCTTCGAGGACCTCGCCGCCTTTGATGAGGACGCCCATCTCCGCACCTCGCCCTGTGCCGGCCATGATGGCCGTTGGGGTCGCGAGTCCAAGGGCGCACGGGCAGGCGATGATCAATACTGCGACTGCTGAGATGAGGCCTTGCCGCGGGTCGCCGCCGAGGATCCACCAACCAACCAGCGTGGCGAGCGCCACTACGACCACGGCCGGGACGAAGATCGCAGAGATACGATCTGCCAATCGCTGCACCGGCGCTTTCGAGCCCTGCGCCTCAGCAACCAGCCTGACTATCTGCGCGAGGGCGGTCTCCGATCCAACCGCAGTCGCTTTTATCGTGAGGACTCCGTTGGTGTTGATGGTGGCCCCTGCGACTTCATCGCCTGAGGACTTCTCGACCGGGACGGATTCGCCTGTCAGCATCGACTCATCGACAGCCGAGAAACCGAAGACGACCTCACCGTCGACGGGGATCTTCTCGCCGGGACGCACCCGGACGATATCGCCGGCCTTAACTTGCTCTATAGGAATCATGTGCTCTTGTCCGTCCCGGACCAGACGTGCCTCTTTCGATCCCAGCTCGAGAAGCTTCTTCAGTGCAGTCGATGCCCTGCCCTTGGCTCTGGCTTCGAAGAAGCGGCCAAGCACGAGGAAGGCGATGATGAGGGCTGCGGTGTCGAAGTAGAGGTCACCACCGGCGAAAAGCTCATAGGTCGAGTAGATGAACGCCGCCAGAGTACCGAGCGCTATCAACGAATCCATGTTGGCGGTGAACTTGAGGGCGCGCTCCCACGCGGTTCGAAGGAAGGGCCACCCCGCCCAGAATTGCACTGGAACGGTGAAAACGAACGCGCCCCACCTTCCCCGATCGGAGTGCATGTGGAAAAGGCCGAGATAAAGAACCATAAGAGCCAGCGGCCAGCTCAACCAGACACGTCGAAGCCACAAGCGTTGGTCCTGGGTGTGGATGTCTTCGGACTCGGTCTCACCGGCGTCCAGGGGCTTGATGCCGTAGCCGATCTTCGCTACTGCCGACTGCAACTCATCCAGCGTGACCGACATCGGGTGATACAGGACGGTCGCTTGATGAGTCGCAAGATTTACGTTAGCGGCCTTCACCCCAGGCTGGCGCGACAGGACCTTCTGGACCCGGGCCGCGCAGGATCCGCAAGTCATCCCTTCCACCGCCAGCTCCATATGCTCTGCCACCTCGACGTCGTGGCGGGCGACGTCCGCGGCTTCTCGTGCTACGTCCATGGGCCTGCCTTTCATGTGATGGGTTCTGCTCGGTAACCGAGTTCCGATAGTGCTGCTTTCACCAGCTCGAGATCGAACCGCTCCGGCTCTACCTCGACGATCGTGCGCCGCCGGCGAAGATGTGTGCGCGACGAGATGACGCCTTCGATCTCTTCGACCGCCTCGTCGATCACGATCGCGCAGCTGGAGCAGTGCATCCCGTCGATGGCGAGCTCGACCGAGGTGCCGCCTTTTCTACGAAGCACGAATCTCACCCCAGTACATCCCCATGCTGCATGTGAACTCGAGCTTGCCCTTGCGAAGCGTGCCGAGGTTGATCTCGGTCTCTCCCGTCGCCGGAAGGACCGTCTGGACGTTGAGGCCGGGGATGACGAAGGCACGAGTGCACCCTCTGGTGCCCTTGGTCTTCAGCACCAGTTTCGTGGGTATTCCCGCCCTCGCCCTAACCGACCCGGGTGAGTAACCACGGTTCTCAACTTCAACGACCAGGGTTTGCACGTCCGCCGCTCCGGAACCATCGGGAGCAGTGGGTCCCGCCACCTGGTCGCGCGGGAACTCGACACTGTTTTCCACCGAGGCAGCTGAATCGCTTCCCTGTGAGTTTCTCTTGAAGGAGATGGGCGAGCCCGCAAGGACGAGGCCGCTGTTGATCGTGATCATTCCGATAACCACCACCGCGACGGCTGCCACTTTGCCGAGGTTGCCACCGAGAGCCGAGCTTGCCCGACGGAAGGCATAGCCGAGCACCGCGAAAAGAGGCGATGTCCCGACAACGAAGGTCGCCATGATCAGGGCACCGGTTATCGGCGACCCGGATGCGATCGCGAGCAGCTCCATGCTGAGCGTGACGCCGCAAGGGATCAACACCGTCATGAACCCGAGCGCCGCGGGAGCCATCGCATCAGCAGACCTTGCACGTTTTCGAACTAACGCGGTCCACGATGCCGGTGGAGACGGGATCAGCTTTCTCACTGCCTGTACCCCGAGCAGGTCGAGCGCCATGAGGAGCATTACCGCTCCGGCGAGGATCTGCATCATCGCTTGGGTGCGGAAGCTCACCTGAACCCGTGCGCCGAGAAGGCCGAGGAGTGCGCCGAGGATGGTGTGAGAGATCAGCTTCGCGACGAGGAAACCGCCTACCGCTATGAAGTCCTGCGGCCCGGAGAATCTCGGTGGAGGGGGAGCCTTTGGCCTTTTCTTCTGCTTGGACTTCCCACTCAAAACAGGCTCAGGGGTGCCCTTGCGGCGGGAGACAACACCGGCGAGGAGCCCGCCCTGCACCGCGGCGCAGGAAGCACCACCGGCCAGAAGTCCAGTAATGAAAACGCTCCACAGACTCAACTGAGTTTCTCGGCGGAGTCGTTCTTCAGCGCTAGCTGAGCCTTGAGAAGCGAAACCTCCTCACGAAGCTCAGCGATCTCATTTGAAGAAGGGGTTGTTGTCTGGTCATCGGCGCATGAGGCGTTGTTGTTGCGGCGAAGCATCATAGGGACGCAAATGAAGAGCATCATCGCCAGGCAGCCGACCAGCGGTAGATAGGAAAGCAGGGTTCTCACAGAGTCCTCCTGAAAGTTCGGTAAGACGCAAGCGTTGCGCCCAAAGAGGGCGCGGGTGTGGCGTCTTAGGCCGAGCGGGGCGGGCGGAGGATCGAAGTCGCGAAAAGCGCTCGTCTGAAACTGGGAGGGCCTGTCAGGCTCCGGCCGGCGGCCGAGAGAGCGAGGATGATTAGGCCGGCTGCGAGCACGGCGAGGCAAAGGCCGAGCGTCTCCGAGCTATGGCCCGTAAGGCAGGCCGGACACCACCCCATCCCATCCATGCCGACCATCATCGGCAGGCCAGCGAGCAGCATTGCCAATATGAGAAGGGTAACGATCAACGCCTTCATGGCGCTCAGGTTACCTTACCTCAGGGCCGGGCGGTCCACGCCCGCCGCAAAGCCTTTGTCCTGCCTCAAAGTGACTTGAGTAGCGGCTCGATCTCCTCAGGAGTTGCGACGTTGTCCCACCGCGCGAGGAATCTTGCCGTCAGCCCCGATGGGGAAAACCCATGGGTACTTGGTTAGCGGGGGGACCAAGCCCCCTGGCCCTGACCCCGCGTAGAGAGGTTCGCGCGGAGCGCGCGAATATCTACCACTGAAGGCGCGCAATGGGTGAACACGGAGGCGATGACCTCTATCGGGAAGAGCGCATCGCCAGGGGCCTCGCCAACAACGCCGGGCCCGAGCACGCCGAGCTCCGGGGGCTGATCGCAGAGCTTGTTGAGGACCTCGACCGTGAGCTCGCCCGGCGGGATGCCCTGATCCAGACCTCACCACCCGCCTCAACGAGCTCGAGTCGGCAGTCACGGGCCTCCAGCGCGTGGGCAAGCGCCAGGCCGCCCCGTTCTCCAAGCGCCTGCCCAAGCAGAAGCCGAAGAAATCCGGGCGCAAGCCCGGAGACGGCTACGGTCCCCAGGCCCACCGGGCGGTACCGGCCCGCATCCGGACCGGGAGCTGGTCGCCCCCCTGCCCGAGGCCTGCCCGGGCTGCGGCGGGAGATCGAAGCCGGCGGGGAGGCGATCCAGTGGATCGAGGACATCGCGGTCACCACGGTGATCACCAAGGTGGCTGTGGCCAAGGGACGGTGCCGGTGCTGCCGACGGTGCCAGGGACGCCACCCCGAACAGGTCTCCGACGCCCTGGGAGCGGCAGGCTCGCACCTCGGGGCTTGCGTCCAGGGCCTCATCGCCATCCTCGCCAAGGAGTGCGGCCTCAGCCACGGCAAGGTCGCCAGGGTGGCCCGCCAGCTCGGGATCAGGGTCACCACCGGCGGGGGTTCCCAGGTGCTCGCCCCGCCTGGCGGCCAAGGCGGGTCCCACGTACGAGGCCCTGAAGGCGGCCGTGGGCGCCTCGCCCACCGTGGCGCCGGATGAGACCGGCTGGCGGATCGGGGGGTGGCCGGGGTGGCTGTGGGTGTTCGCGACCTCGGCCGCAACCATGTACCTGGTCGACGACGCCCGCAGCTTCGATGCGGCAACCAAGGTGCTGCCCGCCGACTACGACGGGGTCATCACCCGCGACGGCTGGGCTCCCTGCCGCCGCTACACCAAGGCGATCCACCAGAGCTGCTGGCCCACCTGCTCCGCCGAGCCACGGGGGTCATCGAGGCCAAGGCGCGCGGGCACTCCACCGTCCCCGTCATCCTGAAGGGTATCCTCGCCGATGACGGGGATCACGGAAAACCACCACTGTCGATCACCGAAAACCACCAGTTCGGTGAGGCTCCGGGTGGGGTCGTCGGGTGAGGCTATCTCATGGCGTTGGCCACCACCTCCTCGTCCATCGAGGGTTGGCCCCGAAAAGGAGGTCCCAGGATCGTCGGAGCGGCGCGATCCGGACGGGGGCAGGGATGGGAGTAGGCGGTTTCAGGCTTCACGGGCGGCGCCCTTCGGCCGGAGGCGCTCGGCCCGTGCCCGGTGCGCCCGCATCCGGTAGGACTCCCCGTCGATGTTGAAGACGACGCTTCTGTGGAGCAAGCGGTCCAACATGGCAGCCGCCACCATCGGATCGTCGAAGATGCGGGCCCACGCCCCCCGCCGAGGTTGGTCGTGAACGCCACGGAGCCCTTGAGGTACCTCTGGGTCACAACCTGGAACAGAGCGGCCCCCGCCTCCCCCGCCAGCGGCAGGTACCCCACCTCGTCGACGATCAGCAGCCTCGGCCCGGCGTAGAACCGCATCATCGAGGCCCACCGCCCCTCGAGGGCGGCCCGGTGGCACCGGGCGGCAAGGTCCGCCGCCGTCGTGTAGTGGACCCGGTAGCCGGCTTCGACGGCGGCCCAGCCGAGCCCGACCGCCAGCATCGTCTTGCCGACGCCCGGCGGACCGATGAGTAGCACGTTGGTGGCGTCCTCCAGGAACCTGAGGCTCGCCAGTTCCTCGACGAGCTTGCGGTCGACCGACGGCTGGGCGTCGAAGTCGAAGTCGGCGATGCGCCAGGGAGCCGGAAGGCAGGCGAACCGGGCCAGGCTGGCCTGCCGGCGGGCGAGCGTGGCGGCCACCTCGACGGCGAGCAGCCGTTCGAGAAACGCCGTGTGGGTCGATCCCTTCGTCCTGGCGGCCTCGAGCGCGGCAGGGAGGGCCTCGGCGGCCGCCCCCAGCCGCAGGGTGGCGAGATGGCCCCGCAGGGCCTGGTAGGTGGAGGCTTCGCTCATCGCACACCCTCCGGTGCGACCCGGGCTGATCCCGACGGGCCCTCCACCAGCCGTGCGTAGGCATCCAGGTCCACGACGACCTCGGGCCCCAGCCCGCCGAGCAGTCGCGCGGCCTCGGCTCTGGCCGCTTCACCGGGCGGGTAGTTGCCCTTGCGGTCACAGGGGCTCGCCGTCGTGAACGACGCGAGCACGGCCGCCTCCAGCTCCGCCCGGTGTTCGGGGATGCGCACGAGCGTGCCCATCCCGGCCGGGGCCAGGCGGTGGGTGACGATGAGCATCCCCGACGGTGAGTGGATCCCGAGCGTCCCCGAACCGAGGCGGTGCCGGAGCGTGAGCTCGACGCCCCGCAGCCCCGGCGGCACCCCGTAGCGGTTGCCCCGGAACGCGGCGCTGGAGTTTGCTCCGACGGGGGCGGTCACCTCGACGGTGGCCGGGAACGGGGCTGGTGGCAGCGGTTGCAGCGGCTC
>JBOGSE010000771.1:0-1264 GCA_050694895.1 bacterium
TGATACGTGACCTTCAAAGCCAGACATGTGGCGACCTCAAAACCAGACATTAGAAGCGAAACTCGCCGACGCGGCTTCCCTGGTACAGAACAACGATCCGCTCGCCTGGGCGGAAGCAGACGGTGACCAGTTGCCCGGGAGGCGCGCCCACCGGCCATCGCTGGCCGGCAAAGCTGATCGTGCGGTCGGATTTGACCAGCCGGGATTCCTGGACCGCAAAGGTGAGGCTCAGATCTACGCCCTCAGGGATGGGACGCAGGCGGCTCTGTCCTCGTCGTACGGCGCGGTCCCAGCGCGCCTGAGGGATCTCTTCCGTTTCGGCATGGGCGCGGCGCTCGTTATAGTACCCGACCAAATCGTCCAGGAGCGGCGCGGCGTGCATGACTTCCCGGATGTCGTGCCGCTGACAGAGCTGAGGTAGTCGGCGCTGGAAGTAGTCGAAGCGCTTCTCGATCTTGCCCTTGGCTTGAGGACTCTGGGCGTAGATCACCCCGACGCCCAGAGCCTGCAAGGCGCGCCGGAATTGCACTTCGCCCTGGTCGGTCTTGGGACGGTAACGCAGCCAGAAGCTTCCATGGGCCACGTAGCGAAAGAAGCTGTGCTGATCCACGTAGTAGGCTTGCGGCAGCCCCACGCGCTCCAGCGTACCCTGGACGAGCGTGAGGTGGGTCCAGAGCGTCTCTTGGGCGATAAGGTGCCAGGCGACGATGCGCCGCGAGTAATCGTCTTGGGTCAAGATGAGATCTTGGTAACCGCCTACGCGCGGCAACCAGCAGTGGCGCGATGTGTCGTGTTGGAACAGGACGCCCGGCCCCGCGGTCTCAAAACGCAGATAGACCTTGGCCACCTCGGCCGGCGTGCCCTGATAGTAGCCCTGACGGTGCGCCCACCGCCGAAGGACACCCCGGTCAAACCGACGCTGGAAATGCCGCTCAGCGGCCTCAGCCAGTACTGCGAAGTTGAAGCGGCCCTGGAACGGCCCCGCGTGCTCCCGAATGTAGTGGCACTCGGCATGCAGCCACGCGTCGACGTCGGCCGGATAGGTGCGAGGCGTGCGTTTGCGAGAGGGCGCGAGGTGCTTCCCGGCCCGTAGCCAGGCCCGCCGAAGCTCGTAGAGGCGAGCGCGCTTGATGCTCAACAGGGTGCAAGCCTGTGTCTCCCTCATGCGCCCAGCGTTGAATGCCTCCAGCACTTCGCCAATGAAGGGCATGGGTAAGCGTCGATGAAGCTGTGGCTTGCGCAAGGCGGCCTCCCTTTTTGGGAA
>JBOGSE010000772.1:0-1318 GCA_050694895.1 bacterium
GGCAGACAGCGTGACGGCAGCGCGGCAGCTGAAGGGAGGAGGGGATGGAGCGCGCTATGAACAGGGAAGCCCTCATCGCGAATCTCGAGCGGAAGTGGGCAGGAGAGCGTTGGCGCGGAGTCCGGCGGCCCTATTCGCCCGCCGACGTCTACAGGCTCAGGGGCTCGATCGAGATCGAGTATTCCCTGGCCAAGCTGGGCGCACAGCGCCTCTGGCAGCTGCTCCACGAAGAGCCGTACGTGCCCGTGCTGAGCGCGGTCACCGGGAACCAGGCGATCCAGGAGGTGAGTGCCGGCCTCAAGGCCATCTACGTGAGCGGCTGGCAAGTGGCGGCCGACATGAACGAGGCCATGCAGATGTATCCCGACCAGAGCCTCTACCCCTCCGACAGCGTGCCCGCGCTCATCCGGCGGCTCAATAATGCCCTCCTCCGGGCCGACCAGGTCCACCACCGGCGGGGCGAGCACAGCACCTACTGGCTGGCGCCGCTCGTGGCGGACGCCGAGGCCGGCTTCGGGGGCCCGCTCCAATCGTTCGAGATCATGAAGGACATGATCGAGCAGGGTGCCGCCGGAGTGCATTTCGAGGACCAGCTCGCCTCCGTGAAGAAGTGCGGCCACCTGGGGGGGAAAGTGCTGATCCCGACGCAGGAGTTCAAGACCAAGCTGGTGGCCGCCAGGCTGGCCGCGGACGTCTGCGGCGTCGAGACCATCCTGATGGCGCGCACCGATGCGAACAGCGCAACCCTGCTGACGAACGACATTGACCCCTACGATGCGCAATTCCTCACCGGCGAGCGGACCCACGAAGGGTTCTTCAGGGTGAAGCCCGGCATCCCGGCTGCCATCGCCCGGGCGCTGGCCTACGCCCCGTACGCCGATCTCCTGTGGTTCGAGACGGCCAAGCCTGACCTCGGCGAAGCGCGGGAGTTCGCCACGGAGATCCACAGGCAGCACCCCGGCAAGCTGCTCGCCTACAACTGCTCGCCTTCGTTCAACTGGAAACTCCATCTGAACGAGAAGGACCTCTTGTCTTTCCAAGAGGACCTGGCCGTTCTGGGCTACAAGTTCCAGTTCGTGACCCTCTCGGGGTTCCACGCGCTCAACTACAGCATGTTTGCCCTGGCCGCAGACTATAAGAAACGCGGGATGGCAGCCTACGCGGAGCTCCAGGCCCAGGAGTTCGAAGACGAAGGGAAGGGCTACGAGGCCACGAAGCACCAGGAATTCGTGGGAGCGGGGTACTTCGACGACGTGACCGAGGTGTCCATGGAGGGACTCACGTCAACGCTCGCCATGGAGGGTTCAACGGAACGGGA
>JBOGSE010000773.1:0-1308 GCA_050694895.1 bacterium
GACGAGAGCCGCGAGACTGAGGAACAGCGGCAGCCCCGGCACCGCGATGAGGATGTCGACCAGGCGCATCAGCACGCTGTCGATCCAGCCGCCATAGAATCCGGCCACCGCCCCGACCAGCGCGCCGATGACCGAGATCGAGGCGGCCGTCACATATCCCACAACGAGCGAGATGCGCCCCGCAAACATGATGCGTGTGAGCACGTCGCGGCCCAGTTCGTCGGTGCCGAAGACGTTGGCGGGCAGCGGGGCGACCCACCGCCGCTGCAGGTCGATGCGGTCGAACGAGTGCGGCGCAATCCAGGGCGCCAGCGCGGACATCAGCGTGAGCGCGAGCGCCGCGACGCCACCGATCATCGCCAGGCGGTGTTTGAGGAATCGCCGCCAGACGATCTGCCAGTACGACTGCCCGACCGCAAAACCCGCAGCGTCCTTGCGCCGCCGCTCCAGTTCGAGCGCAATCTGCCGCGGTGTCGCTTCTCGAGCCATTCGTCCCTCCTGTCTAGTCGTACCGGATGCGCGGATCCACCATGGCGTAGGCGATGTCCGCCAGCAGGTTGAAGACCACGGTCATCAGCGCCAGGAACAGGAGGACCGCCATCGCGACGTTGTAGTCGTGCCCCAGCACCGCCTGAAACAGCAGCAGCCCCATGCCCGGCCAGGAGAATACCGTCTCGGTGAGCACGGCGCCATTCAGGATGCCGGGAATCGAGAGCGCGACGAGCGTGATGATTGGGATAAGCGCGTTGCGCAGCGCATGCTTGTTGATGACGACCTTCTCGGAATTCCCCTTGGCGCGTGCGGTGCGCACGTAGTCCTGCCGGATGACCTCCAGCATGCTGCTGCGCGTATACCGCGCCCAGGTCGCCATGCCGAACGTGGCCAGCACCCCCGTGGGGAGGATCAGGTGCCACAGGCGGTCTACGAACGCCGGCCACCCGGGGGCCACACCGGGCGTCAGCATGCCACCGGCCGGGAACCACGGCACCCACACGGCACCCACGAGGATGAAGACGATGCCCAGCCAGAACGGCGGCAGCGAGTGGCCCGCGAATGCCAGCACCGTGACGGTATAGTCTGTAGCGGAATACTGGTGTAACGCCGAATAGATGCCGGCGGCGGCGCCGATCACAAACGCAACGACGACCGCCGTCGCCACCAGCGTCAGGGTGTTGCGCAGCCGCTCAACGATGATCTTGGCCACCGGGGAGCCGTACGTCCGCGAGTAGCCCAGATCGCCTTTGAGCACCGACCGCATCCACTTGAAGTAGCGGACGTACATCGGGTCGTCGAGGCCGTAGTATTTTC
>JBOGSE010000774.1:0-11684 GCA_050694895.1 bacterium
CGGAGGCCCGCAACGTCAGCTTCGCGCGCCACCTGTGCCAGGGAACTGACAGTCGGCATGTGCAGCAGCAGGATGACAACGGAGAAAACGGTCAGCCCGAATGAGATCAGCACCCAGTAGTGGCGGACCAGACCCCACGGCGTGCCCAGCGATATGACAAGTCCGGTGAGCAGCGACCCGAGCGCCAATGGGACGATCGCAGACCAGCCGATCAATTCCATGGCGGTCCAAGCCGCACGGATGGGCTGCGCATCCCGGCTGGTCACAGCCGAGAAGCCGAGCACCAAATACGTGACAACCGCACCAATCCAGCCGATCGAGAAGGTGAGATGGACGGTCAGTACGAGCTTCCGTAGGCCGGGCCTCAGATCAGCCATGTGCTTGGGTTAGTGCTTTCGACCAGCGTGCCCTGAGCTCGGACTGTGCCGCTTCGCTATCCATGCGCGCAACTGCTGGACCTGAGTGGAGTCGAGCACGGTCTCGATGTCTGTGGTCGTTTGTTGCATCGCGCGCTTCAGGTTCTCGTGAACCTGCGCCCACGCGGCTTCGATTTCGGTCTGGCGTGCCCTGAAAATCTCCTGCACCTGCGCAAACTGCTTGTCCGTCAGCTTCAGCTCGGTGCGAAGCTCTGCCAGCACCGTGTCATGGTGAGGGACTGCTCCATATTGCACGCTGCTCGCGTGCGCGGCCGGACTGAGGATAGTGCGATCCAAGCCGCAACCAACCACAATACCGATGACAAATGTCGAAAGGACGGCGACCAACGCGCGCGTGGAATCGGTCAGGCGGCTCATTGTGCGCTCTCCGAGGTGGGTAGGGCCATGAGAGTGGCCATTGTTGGCGGAGCCGCGGACATCACAAAGGGAGCCGCAAGGGGGTCCGCTGGCGCAAAACCGTACACAGTCGCGGGAGAGGCTTGAGGGGGCTCTCGAACGATGTGGGGCCGCCAAACAAGCGCGGCAATAACCGCTGCCGCGGCTCCAGCGGTCAGCGGCATGGACAATCGGGCGATGGCGTGCAACCACCCCTTCCCGACGCCCCGATACGCGTTGAGCCGACCGGCCGCGTTAGCCACGATTTGATCGGTGAGTTTCTCCCAGTAGGCTGGATCTTCAGGAAGGCGAGACATCATTTCTCTCCTCCACAAACGGGAGTACAGCCTTCTGCATCGCCTTGCGGGCGCGGTGTACGTGCGTTCGAACAGTGCCGTCACTCACGCCCAGTGCATCAGCGACTTCCTGGCTAGAGAATCCCTCCAGCACGCAGAGGCGGAAGCACGCGCGCTGCATGTCCGGCAGCGAGTCGAGCTGCAGGGCCACACGCGTCTCGAGCTCCAGATAATCGACGAGCTCATCCGGCAACAGCGCCTCGTCTGGTACGCTGTCTTCCAGCGACGTATGGAGCCGAAGAGCCGATGCGCTGGCGGCGTTTCGGGCAACGTTGCGCAGGATCGTGAAGAACCAGGGAGCAAACGGACGGTCCAGATCGAAGCGCGGCAGCGCTTGCACGACCCGCCGAAACGCCTCCTGAACCAGATCTTCAGCATCCTCGAGCGTATCGGTGAATTCCCAAGCGACAGCGATCGCCGGCCTGACGTAACGTGAAACGAGCTCGCGGTACATCTGTTGGTCGCCGGCAAGAGCGCCGGGGATCAGGTCACGCTCCGGCATCATCGCGATCCTCCGCGCGTCGCGTTCGTAATACTGTACCGGGGACGCGTGAAATCGTTTACTGGGGCGGGGTCACTGCGACGTCCATCGTAAGCGCTTGCGCGGTGAGCTTGATCCCTTCCGAGAGCGTCAAATACAGGAGGGCGTAACTCGTTATCCTGCTGGAGAGGCGCCGGTCGGAATCGAACCGACGAATCGAGGTTTTGCAGACCTCTGCCTTACCACTTGGCTACGGCGCCGGAGGAAGGGTAAGCTCGCAACTCACTACGAGGTCGGCAAGGGTTGGCGTTCGAACCGTCTTACCCCGAATGCTCGCAATCAAGCCTTCAGGCCGACGGGCCCTCTCACGGCCCGCCACGGACCCGGATCTCCCCCCAGTTCGCAAACAGGTTCAGGCCGAGGGTATTGGTTAGTTGCACCTGTCCCGTGCCGTCCGGATTCATCAACCAGAGCTGTAACCGACCAGACACCGGCCTGTGGAACACGATCTTCCCGCCATCAGGCGACCACGACGGTGTCGCGTCGAGCACGGTATTGTCGGTCAGCTGCACCTGCCCCGTCCCGTCGGCGTTCATGACGCAGAGCTCGAAATCGGAACCGCCTCTCCGGCACATGAAGACGATACGGGTACCGTCCGGGGACCAGGCAGGAGCCCGCTCCTCTTCGACGTTGAAGGTCAGACGCGTCAGCCCCGTCCCATCCGCGCTGATCACGTACACCTCGGCGGTAATCGAATTCAGGTGGTTGTCGGTGACGGCGTGGCTCGTGAACACGAGCTTTTGGCCATCGGGCGACCAATCCACGTCATCGTCGATCGCTGCCGGACTGTTCGTGATGTTCTTCGGCTCCGCCACGCCCTCGAGGAGGTCGTCCACGTTCGCGATGAAGATGTCGCTGTCGAACGTAGCAGCGCCCGGATCGGGTTTGATCGGCTGGCCCGTGCCCGACGCCGAAGCGTGGAACGCAATGTTCTTGCCGTCCGGGGACCAGGTGGCGGAGCTGCCTCGTATCAGGTGGGTCTGCTCGGTGCCGTCCGTGTTCATCACGAACAGGTCCGAGATGTTGAGGGCCTCCCCCTCAGCCCGGAGTCGGTTGCTGTCGAACACGATCTTCTTCCCGTCCGGTGACAGGGCCGCGGACCCGTCAGCGTCGGTGTTCGCGGTCAGGCGCCGGGGGTTCGTGCCGTCCCCGTCCATCAGGTAGATCTCGGCAGCACCCTGGCCAATGGTGGGGTCGTCGCGCGTGCTCGTAAACACGATGGTCGAACTGAGGCCCCATTCGACCCTTCCCTGAAAGAACGGGGACGGCTGCTCCGATGGCCCCACCGGCTCCTTGCCCGCCGTCAGCGTCGCAGCTGCGAAGGCCAACACTCCGATGATCGTTCTCATAGTGCCCCCAGTGGAACGTGAACGAATGTAGAAACCTGCAAGCCGGCTTGAGTTTCTCACGGGGCCGGCTTCACGCCCGTCTCCGCCCACGGGACCAGATCTTCCAGCGCCTGTACCTGCTCGGCCGCGGTGAACGTGCAGTGGCCGAAGCGGTTGAAGGCGCGCTGCACGAGCAGGCCGGAGGCTCCCCGCGCCGCGACGATCCCAGCGTAGACGGCCTCGTGGGCGTACGGCACGTTCGGGTCGCGCGTAGTATGGAGTGTCAGCACCGGCATCGTCAGATTGCCGTCGGGTTGGTAGTAGTGCTCCGCTTGGTTCGCCGCGTCCGGCGTGGTCACGAAACGGCCGACACCGGCATTCAGCGCCGCGTCGTCCTGCGACCCGGTATAGACCGTGGCGGTATTGTCGAAAAAAGAGTGGCCGTGGGTGCGGCCGAGGAGATCCTCGGTGAAAACCACCTGCGCCCCTAGCACGGTGAGGATGGAGGTCACCAGCTCGGGGAAGCTCGCATACTGGAGCTCGATCTGGTCTATGCCCGCCATCTCGATCCCCCTCGCCGGATCCGCCTGAAGCGCGTTGACAACCGCAGGCGCCAGGTCGCGGTTGAAGTCGAGACCGTCCAGGACGTGGAGCGCGTCCTCGGGCATCACGCCCGGAAAGAAGTAGTCGAAGAGCACTCGACCGCCGTAGACGTGGTCGACCTGCATCCCGGAACCGCCGGCGAAGGTGCACATGGGGAGGACGCCGTCGAAGAGGCCAGGGTTCGTTTCGGCCAGCATGAGCGCTACCGCGCCACCCAACGGACGTCCAATGACGTACGTGTGCACCGGATCGCCGAACGCCCCGGCGAACAGCCCCTACGTGACCATATCCACGAGCTGACGGTCGGTCAGGCGCCCGCCGAGGCGCTGACGATTCCACTGCGCCGCGGTCTTGAGCTCGTCGAGCATGTTGCTGCTGCCGGTGACCGCCCAGTCGGGCGCGAGTGCAATTTCGACGCCCGCGTCCAGCGCGGCGGGGATGTTCGCAGTGGTCCCGTACAGCTCGAGGTTGCTGCGAGGCGACTAGATCAGTGCAGTGCCGGTGGCGGCCATGGCCCGGAAGTCACTCTCTCCGAGCGAAATGCCGTGGATGAGTATGCCTTTCGGATTGAGAAGGGACTGCGACCGCAGGAACGTGAATTGCTCTTCCGCGAAGGCGTCCGTGCCCTCGGCGACGTGCATCGCGAGCGCCTCGTAGAACGGGTTGGCGATGAAGAAGCGGGCGGCCTGAACGAACGCGGCCCGCGCGGTAGGGTCGGAAGGCGGCGGAAGCGCGAGGACGTTGAAGACGTGCTCGCGATTGAGCTCGGTGGTGCCATAGCAGCCGCTGTTCGAGTCCAGATTGCGCACGAGTCCGTGGATACACGGAACGGACTGCGTCGCCAGGATCGACGTCGTCCCGCCTATTAGCGCGCGCAGCTCCCCCCAGGCGTTCATGTCGCAGAATTGCGACGCGGCTACAGCGTCGAACGGGCGCGCGACCGCGTGGATGTACTCGGCATCCGTGCGCCATTGATTCCGGTTCGTGAACGTGCGGCCCGGTCGCCAGCGTGGGAGGACATTCCAGGGTACGTGATTGTGGAGGTCCACGAAGCCGGGAAGGATGATGCCGCCCGTGTTGACCATGGCGGCGTCGGGAATGTCCGGTTGCTTGTCGGACACCGAGACGATGCGGCCGTTCGCGATGCCGACATATCCGTGCTTGATCACTCCGTCCGGCGTGACGATTGTGCCGCGGAGGACGACGGCGGTCCCGCTCGGCGGGGAGCTCGTGCCATGGGCGACCACGAACGAAGGCGCCGCGGGAGACGGTCCGGCCCCACGCTCGGGCCCTCACGGGACGCGCGGCCTCCACGCCGGACTGTATCCCGACGCCAGCATCGGCATCAGTCCGGAACCGTCGGCGTTGACCACAGCGACCCAATACTCCCTGCACCCGGCATACGAGTAGCACGGCTCCGGGGGCGTAGCCCACGAGAAGGCGAGGCGGGTGCCGTCCGGGGACCAGGCGGGCTCGTCGCCGGCTGCGCCCACGCGCCGGACCCCGCTGCCGTCGGGATTCATCAGGGCGAGCTCGACGGCACCGCCGTAGCGCGCCGTGGCGAATGCGATGGAGGAGCCGTCGGGAGACCACGCGGGGCTGTGGTCCCACCCGGGCTCGCTGGTCAGCCGCGCGAACCCGGTGCCGTCCGCACTCACGGCGCAGATATCGGGGTTGCCCGCCTCGACGACGCAATTGAACACGATGGTGGCACCGTCCGGGGACCAAGCGGGGCGGCCGGCGAACCCCACGTCGTTCGTCAGGCGCACCACACCGGTCCCATCGATATTCATGAGATACAGCTCGACCCTGCCATCGCGGTTGCTCGCGAACGCGATGCGCGATCCATCAGGGGACCAAGCGGGCCATCCGTCCCACGCGGGATCGTTGGTGAGGTCGGTCGGGTTGCCCCCAGCCGCATCGACCACCCAGATGTCGCCGCGCTCGAACGCGATCCGCGCACCGTCGGGCGACCAGGCAGGGGAGGCGGCGCCAGCGTTGGCGACCACCACCGCGTTGGATCCGTCTTCGTGGATGACCTCGATGGAGGACGTCCATGGGCTGGCCTCGTCGCACACGTAGCAGTCCTGGTACAAAGAAACCAGCGCGATCTTTCCGACGGCGACACACGTGACCTCAAACGTGACACGGATCTCCTCCTCAGGAGCGGCAAACACGCGGCGCGGATTTTCGCCGCCGACCGTGCAGTTCGAGGCGACATCGCTCAAGCCGACGGTGTGCTCGCCGCCCTCCCCGAGATCGATGGTGATCGTCGCGTTGCCGCCGACCTCGCGGCGATCGGAACCATCGAGGCTCACGCGGTAGCCGGAGGGATCGAGATCGACGCCTGCGGTCGCGATCGTCATCGTCAGCCGCGCGGGCTCCACGACGGTGACCAGGGCGGCCCCGCTCCGACCATCGCTCGTGGCCGTGATCGTCGACCTCCCCCTCGCCACGCCCGAGACCTGGGCGGTGGCCGAGCTGGTGGGCAAGATCGTCGCGACTGCTGGATTGCTCGTGGTCCACGTCACTGCTTTCCCGAGGAGGGTTCCGGCGGCGTCTCTGACCTGGGCCCAGACTTGGGTGTAGTTGCCAACGACCACCAAAACCGACTCCGGTACGACCGTTACGGACGCGACGACGCCTTCCGGGAGCGCGGTGCACGTGACCGAGAAGGCCACCGCAGTGCCGGTGTAGGGCGCGATGCTCACGGTGCGGGGGTTGGCCCCATCGACGGTGCAGTTGGAGGCCACGTCGCCCAGCCCAATCGTATGATCGCCCGCCGGAACGCCGCTTCCCCCCTGTTGGCCGTTCAGGCCCGCAGTCCCTATGCTGACGCCATCCCAAAGAAGGGTGTAGCCGTCCGGGTCGAGATCGACGCCCGTGGTCGTCCACTTCACCGACAGGTAGCCGGGGGCCGTGGTGCACGTCACCGTGAAGCTCACCACGGCGGTGTCGCCCGCGGGGACGCTCACCGAGCGAGGGTTCGTTCCATCGACCGCACAGTTCAAGGCCACGCTGTCTAAAGCGACCGCGTGCTGGCCAGCGAGGACGTCGGGAATGGTGATAGCGCCGTTGATGGCCGCCGCCTGGCCCGGGCCGCCGTCCAGGCGGACGGCGTAGCCGTCGGTATCGAGATACTCACCCGAGGAGGCGACCGTTACCTGCACGGCACCGGGCGACTCACAGGTGACCGCGAACGCGACTACGGCGGTGTCGCCGGGTGCCACCG
The DNA here is from genome assembly GCA_050694895.1 of bacterium. GTDB lineage: Bacteria > Sysuimicrobiota > Sysuimicrobiia > Sysuimicrobiales > Humicultoraceae > JBQTJP01. Next base: position 6,873 of record JBOGSE010000774.1, read on the forward strand.
TCGTGGTGCGCGCGCCGTCGCCCAGGACCTTGCAATTGCGGGCCACGTTCTCGAGCCTCAGCCAGTGGTCACCTGGCGGGACATCAGGGATCGTCACAGCGCCGTTCACTTCCAGGCTCTCGCGCCGCTCGTAGTCGCAGTAGGAGAAGTATCCGTCGCGCTCGCACAGGCCTTCGACGGCGACGGTGTACCCGTCGGGGTCGAGGGCGTCTCCCGTCGTCGCGGTCGTCACGCGGAGCCAGCCGGTCGTCGGGGTCGCGGAGCAACCGACCGCAAATCCTACCTCGGCCGTCGCACCACCGGCGACGCTCACCGTGCGCGGGTTGGCCCCATCGACCACGCAGTTCGCGGCCACGCCGCCCAGGGCGACCGTGTGGTCGCCGGCCGGGAGCCCAGAGATGTCGATGGCGCCGTTCACGGGCACGGCCTGCCCCACTCCCCCGTCCACGCTCACGCTGTAGCCGTCGGGATCGAGATCGGTTCCGGCAGTCGCGGTCGTGACCCGCAGGCTGCCGGCCCCGATCAGTGCGGTGCACGCGATCGCGAACGCCACCTCGGCGGTGGCCCCTGCGGTGACGGTGACCGTCTGGGGGTTGGCCCCGCTGACGGCACAGTTCGACGCGATGTCATAGAGCTCGATCGGGTGCTCGCCCGGCGGGACGCCGGGATACGTGAAAGACCCGTTCACGGGGGCGGGCAGCGGCTGCCCCGCGCCCTCGTCCACGTTCACGGTGTAGCCGTCCGAATCGAGATCGGCACCAGTGGTCGCAGTGGTCACCCGGATGCTCCCGGTCACCGCGATGCACGTGACCACGAACGCCACCTCGGCGGTGGCGCCCGCGGTGACGGTCACCGTCCGGGGGTTGGCCCCGCTGACCGCGCAGTTCGAGGCGACATCCCTGAGTTCAACCGAGCGCTCACCCGCCTGTACGGCCAGGTACAAATACGAGCCGTTGGAGGGCACCGATCGGCCGTTGCCGAGGACCTCCACAAGGTATCCGTTCGGATCCAGGTCGTACCCCGTGGTCACCGTCGTGACCCGCAGGCTCCCGGCGTGGGGGACACAATCGACCCCGAAGGCCACAGCGGCGGAGTTGTCCTGACCGATGGTCACCGTCTGAGGATCGGGCCCGTTGATGTCGAAGCAGTTCCCTGCCACGTCGCCGAGCTCTACCGCGTGCCCACCCACCGGGACATTGGTGAACGTGACCGCGCCATTCACTGCGATAGGCTGCGGCGGGCCGCCGTCGAGGCTGACAGTGTAGCCGTCAGGGTCGACGCTCTCCCCCGTGGTCTGCACCGTGACCTGGAGCGTGCCGGGCGGCCGCGCGTTACAGGCGACGGCGAACGCCACCTCGGCGGTAGCACCACGGACGATGGTCACGGGCTGGGGGTTCGGCCCGCTGACGGTGCAGTTCGGGGCGACGTCCGAAAGCTCGACTGAGTACTCGCCCGGCGTGAGACCGGTGTACGCGACGGACCCGTTGACGGGCACTGCCTGCTGGAACCCCCAGCCTGCGATCCGCACCGTGTACCCGTTGAAATCGAAGTCGGCCCCGGTGGTCGCGATGGTCACCCGCAGGCTCGGCAGCCCGCCAGTGCACGTCACGGTGAAGACCACCTCGGCGGTGTCGAGACTGTGGACCGTCACCGTCTGAGGATTGGGCCCACTGACCGCGCAGTTCGAGGCAACGTCCCGAAGCTCGAGCGGGTAGTCGCCCGTCGGGGCGTTCGGGTAGGTGAATGAGCCGTTTGCGGACAGCTGTTGCCCGTTCCCGGCGACCTCGAGCAAGTACCCATTGGGGTCGAGGTCGGCGCCCGTCGTGGCGACCGTGACCCGTACGCTGCCGCTGCGGCCGACGCACGTGACGGCGAACGCCACCTCGGCGGTGTCGTCACTCACGACGGTCACGGTCTGCGGGTTGACGCCACTCACCGCGCAGTTTGGGGCCACGTCCCCGAGCTCGACCAAGCGCTGGCCCACGGAAAGACCAGTAATCGTGAGGCTGTCGTTGATCCCAATCGGCTGGTCCACCCCCACGCTGTAGCCGTCCGGATCCAGGTCGGCGCCCGTGGTGGCCGTCGTCACCCGCACGCTGCCCGTACGTACAGCACAAGTGACCGCGACCGTCACTTCCACAGTGTCGCCCGCGATGACGCGGACTTGACGAGGAATCACCCCGCTCACAGCGCAGTTGGCCGGCACCGGGTGCAGCGTCACCGCGTGCTCCCCCACCGCGAGGCCGGAGAAGGTGATGGCACTGTTCGCCGGTACCCATGGAACGCCTTCCTCCGGGCCACCGTCGACCATCACCGTGTAGCCGTCAGGAAGATCGGCGCCGGTGGTGCTGATCGTTACTCGCAGGCTGCCCGTCAGTGCGCTGCACGTTAGGGCAAAGGTCACTCCGACGGTGGCACCGGCCAGGACGCTGACAATGCGGGGGTTGTCCCCATCGGCCGCACAGTTGCCGGCTACGCCGGACAACCGCACCCTGTGGTCGCCAGTCGGGAGGCCCGAGATGGTGAGGGCCCCGTTGATAGCGACCGCCTGCTCAGGTCCGCCGTCCCCGCTCACCAGGTAGCCGTCGGGATCGACATCGACGCCGGTCGTGGCGACCGTCACCCGCAGGTCACCGGTCAGTGCGTTGCACGTGACAGCGAACGCGACCTCGGCCGTGGGGCGGATCGTGTCGCCGGGCGCTCCGGCGGCGAGGGTTACGTTACGCGTGAGTGCACCGCCGACCGTGCAGTTCTGAGCGACGCCACGGAGTTCCACCATGTGCTCGCCCGCGACGACGGGGGAAATCTGGACCGCACTGTTCACGGCGACGGGCTGCTCCGCGCCGCCATCGAGCGCGACGGCGAAGCCGTCAGGATCGAGGTCGAGACCACTGGTCGCCACGGTTACGTGCACGCTCCCCGACATCGGCGCGCATCCGACCTCGAACGCCACCTGCACGGTATCGCCGGCCGTGACCATCACCGCGGGCGCCGCGTCCCCGTTGACCGTGCAGTTGACCGCGACGCCGCCTAGTGCCACGGTGTGTGCGCCCGTTGCCAGGTCGGGGATGGTGACGGCGTCCACCGGGCCCACGGGCCCCCGAAGCTCGCCGTCCACCGTCACCAAGTAACCATCGGGATCGAGGTCGAGGCCGGCGGTCGTGACCGCGACGCGCGCGGCTCCCGTCGTCGGGCCGGTGCCGTCCTTGCAGCCCGCAAGGGCGGCGCAGCCGAGGAGGGTAGCGATGAGGGCCGGCGAGGTACGCATGGAGACGTTACGGGAGCCGCGCGTGCCCCGGGCCCCAGCCCGCGTGCCCGTTTTCGCTGGGCAGGGCCGTGAGCGGCCTCTGGTTCGAGCCATCCGCGTTCATGACGAACACCTGACGGATTTCCTCCGCGACGAACTCGCGGTCGCTATCGAAGGCAGTCATCCTGCCGTCGGGCGACCAGGAGGGATCCAGGTCCCTTCCGCCGCCGAAGGTCAGGCGCGTGACGTCCGTGCCGTCGGCGTTCATGACGTAGAGGTCGAACTTCGGGTCGTCGCGGTTGCTCTGGAACACGATCTTGCGTCCGTCGGGTGACCAGTCGGGAGCCTGGTCCGTGGCTGTGTTGAAGGTCAGCTGCACCGGGTCCGAGCCGTCCGCGTTCATGACCCAGATCTCGCCGTCCCCATCCCGGTTGCTGTTGAACGCGATCTTCCGACCGTTCGGCGACCAGGCAGCGCGAGCGTCACCGGCGGGGTGGTTGGTGAGGTTGGTCAGGCCACTGCCGTCCGCGTTGATCACGAAGATCTCGCCCGCGACCGGGCAACCCGGGGCCGTGTTGAAGGCGATCTTCTTCCCATCGGGAGACCAGCTCGGAAACTGGCCGCACGTCCCGGCCAGCTCGGTCTGCCCGCTGCCGTCCGCGTTGATCAGGAAGATCGAAAGGGAGACGGGGACGCCCGCGACGAACTGGGCGCCGTGGAACGCGATCATCCTCCCATCCGGCGACCACTCGGCCCCGAGATCGAAGGTCCTGTTGTGCGTGAGGCGTCTCGGGTCGGTCCCGTCCGCGTTCATGACCCAGATCTCGGCCTCGAGGAACTCGTTGCTTTCGGGAGTCTCCTTGAGCCTGGTGAATGCGATCTTCGAGCCGAGGCCCGACGCAGAGCCGAAGACCGCCACCGAGGCGACGAGGTCCTGCGGTTGTCCAGGATCTTTGCATGCAGTGAGAACCGCGGCCGCCATGATCAACAACGCAGTGATTCCCTTCATATGGCCCCTCCGTCGTGAAATGTCTTGATTGCCATCCAGGCCTACCTGGGCGGAATCCTGACATGCCGCGAGAGCCGCGGCTGCGGTGGTCACGAGTGTAATCCGGTTCACGGCTCCTCCTCGATGCCATCAGGGCTGGGGAGCCCGATCCCGAACCACGGGTTGGGGCCTTCCTGCCACTTATGGGACGCGCACGGGGGGGCGGAAACCGGACAGCGTCGGGGATGGAGGGACGGAAGTTGAGTGGAACTCAATCACGGACCGTGGCGGCGGCCCGTTGATTCATTGCTGCACATGCGGGGGATCAGTCCGGCGGTGGGCGCACCGTGTCCGGGCGTTGTAGCGGCGCCGAGGGGCCCCAGCTCGGGGATCCGTTGAAGACGACGGGCGACAGCTCGGTGAGCCGGGTCGGGTGGCTGCCGTCGGCGTTCATGACGAACACCTGACGATGCCCGAGCACCCGGCGGTGGAACGCGAGCATTTTCCCGTCGGGCGACCATGAGGGGAAGCCGTCCTCCCCTGGGTTGACCGTCAATCTCACCGGGTTCGTGCCGTC
>JBOGSE010000775.1:0-1956 GCA_050694895.1 bacterium
TTCGCGTCCTGAACGAGGACCACCGTGCTCAGCACGGGATCGACTTCTTCGTTGAAACTCAGTTGAAGACGTTCCGGCGCGGCGCTCGGCACCGCGCCGTGGGCCGGCACTGATGCCTCGAGAACGGCGTGGGCCGCCGCGGCCGGAGCGAACCAGAGGATGAACAGCGCTGCCGCTGCAGCAGGCCGCACCCAGGGATGATGGCGCAATGGCGGGATGCGTATCACGATCCACTCCAGCATACCGGCCGGGCGGCGAGCGGGACAAGGGGATGGGCGGCCCATGCTACAATGCACGCGCAATGCGAGTGGGCGCGATGTGGTTGTGATATCGGCGGCGGATCGCGTTCGCGCGGCGCTGGCCGCCCATGGGGTCGCGGGGGACGTGGTCGAGTTCCCGCAGGGGACGCGCTCGGCGGCGGATGCCGCCCGGGCGATCGGTACCACCCTGGGCCAGATCGTGAAGTCCCTGGTGTTTCTGGCAGACGGCCGGCCCATTCTCGTGCTCGCCTCAGGACGGAATCGGGTGGACACCGGCAAGCTCTCCCGCGTGGTAGGGGCGACGCGCGTCGAGCGCGCCGATGCGGATCGGGTCCGCTCTGCGACCGGGTTTGCGATCGGCGGTGTTCCGCCGGTGGGCCACGCCACGCCGCTGGAAACCTTCATCGACGAGGATCTCCTCGCGTACGAGATCGTGTATGCTGCCGCCGGCACGCCCACCGCGATCTTTCCCATCGCTCCCCCGGACCTGGTGCGCATTACCGGAGGCCGCACCGCGGACCTCGCGCAGCCCATCTAGGTTGACCGGTCCTTAGCCTCGATGGCCGCCGTTTACGCCCCGCGGTACCGAGCGACCCGAAGCCCATTCGCAACGGCGAGAAGTTCGCTGACTTCGTGGGCAAAGACCGCAGCAACGATGCTGACCGCACCCAGCAGCGCGCTCGGAATCAGAATGCTGAGGACGACCAGCGAGAACACGATGTTCTGGGTGCTGATCGCGCGTGCCGCCTTTCCGAGGCGGATGGCGTAGACCACCTTCTGAAGGTCGTCTGCCATCAGCGCGACATCGGCGGCTTCGATCGCGGCGTCCGTCCCGGCCGCCCCCATGGCAATCCCGACTGTTGCCGCCGCCAGCGCGGGCGCATCGTTGATACCGTCCCCGACCATCGCCACCGGGCCTTCCTGCGCCTGCAGGTATCCCAGGTACTTCACCTTCTCCTCCGGTTTGAGCTCCGCGTGGACATGGTCGATGGCGAGCTCGTCGGCAATTGCCGCGGCTGTCCGTGCGTTGTCTCCGGTCAGCATGGTGACGCGGATTCCTGACCGGTGGAGGGCCGCGATCGCTTCCCTGGCTCCGGGCCGAACGCGGTCGCGGAGCGCAACGAGTCCCAGGAGGGTGTGATCCCTGCCGATCGCCACGACGGTCTTCCCCTGGGCCTGCAATCGTTCGACGGCTGCCTGGGCCTGGTCCAGGGGGATTCCGTGCTGCTCCAGCAGTGCAGGCCTTCCCACGAACACTTCCATCCCGTCGATCCGGGCCTTCGCGCCCAGCCCCGTCAGCGACTGAAAGCCGATCGCCGGCTTGAGCCCAATGCGTTCTCCCCTGGCGCGCAGCAGGATGGCCTGGCCGAGAGGGTGTTCCGAGAACTGCTCGACACTCGCCGCCAGCCCGAGCACGTCATCGCTCGTCCCGGACCCGAAGTGAGTCAGATCGGTGACTTCGGGCTTGCCTTCCGTCAGGGTTCCGGTCTTGTCGAATGCGACCCCCTTGACCCGGCCGAGGTTTTCGAGGTGTACGCCTCCCTTGATGAGGACGCCGTGCCGTCCGGCAATGCCGATGCCTGCCGCGGCCGCGACGGGCGTGGACATGACCAGAGCGCACGGCGCTGCCGCGACCAGCAGCACGACCGCGCGCAGGGCCCATGGAAGGAACGGCTCGCCGAACAGCGGCGGGACC
>JBOGSE010000776.1:0-1561 GCA_050694895.1 bacterium
AAAGGTACCCATCGACCCGCCGGGTGAGCCCGTCGGGACTGGAGGACACTGCGATGCGCACGCTCGCTTCGATAGCCATTGTGGCATTCCTGCTCGCCACCAGCCTGACGCCATCAGGCGCGCAGACAGGCCCGCGCTACGGCGGGACTCTGCGCATGGGGATGCAGACCGACCCGGTCGGTCTCGATCCTCACCTCGCTACCGCCACGGCGACGCGCAACATGATGGAGCACGTCTACGACACCCTCGTGTTTTACAGCGCTTCCGGCCGCTTCACCCCGGGCCTGGCGGAATCCTGGACGACATCGACCGACGGCCTGACCTGGACGTTCCACTTGCGGCGCAATGTGAAGTTCCACAACGGCCGGCCGATGACGTCAGAGGACGTCGTGTACTCCATCAACCGGATCAAGGACCCGCGCACGCGCTCGCCGCGCGCGGGCGACTTCGCCGACGTCGATTCGGTCACGGCGTCCGATCCGTACACTGCCGTCTTCAAAATGAAGAAGCCATTCGCTCCGCTGCTGGCGAAACTCTCCGGCTCAATTTCGGCCGCGATCGTCCCCAAGGAGATCGCGGAGGCTCCCGGTGGTTTGAATGACAATCCCGTGGGTACCGGGCCATTCCGCTTTGTGGGCTACACGCCGCAGCAGCGGATGACGCTGGTGCGCAGCGGCGACTACTGGGAAAGCGACGCGAGCGGCCGGCGGCTCCCCTACCTCGACCGGATCGAGTTTGTTTACTTCCCCGATGCCGTCGCGCGCGCGACCGCGATTCGTACGGGGACCGTGGACTTCATCGAGTACGTGCCGTCGTCTGAGGTCCGGGCCCTACGCGGCGATCCGAACGTCGAGGTCGTCGGCGGCCCGTCGGCCAATTTTAGAGCAATCTATATCAACAACTCGATCGCGCCCTTCAACAACGTGAGGGTGCGGCAGGCGATGGGCTGGCTGATCAACCGCAAAGAAATTATCGACACGGCGTTGTTCGGAGTAGGCGGGATCGAGGCCACGGGCCACGTGATACCGCCCGGGAACTTCTTCGCGCTATCCCGCAATGTGTACGACAAGGTCGACGTTGATCGGGCCAAGCGCCTTCTGGCCGAGGCGGGCCACCCCAACGGGTTCGAGGCCGATTTCTATGTCACCAGCACATACGACTTCCTCCGCACCCCCGCCGAGATCATCCAGGCGCAGATGGCGAAAGCCGGTATTCGCCTCAGGATCGTTGCCGCCGACTGGAGCGTCTACCTGCCCACGGTGTTCGCAAAGCGCTACACGCTCACGATCCTGGGCACCTCAGGCCAGACCGATCCCGACGACTATCTCTTCAACAACTTCCGCAGCGGCGACGCGCGCAACTATATCAACTTCGCCGATCCGATGTTTGACAAGCTGGTCGAAGACGCCCAGGCCACACCGAACGAGGCGCAGCGCAAGAGGCTCTACGAGCAGGCCCAGATGCGCCTGCAGGAACTGGTGCCGATGGTCATGCTGTTTCATTCGACGACGTTTGAGGCGGTGCGCAAGAACGTACAGGGGTTCGAGCACTGGCCGAACCA
>JBOGSE010000777.1:0-1804 GCA_050694895.1 bacterium
TCTCGCAGGTCGCCAGCCTGACCGCGGTCGACCGGCACACCGTTCAGATGAAGCTGCGGGAGCCCAATGCGCTGGTGGCCTCGACGCTCGCCTTTCCAGGGCAATGGGCCGTGATCTATCCCAAAGAGATCGTTGATGAGTTCGGCAACAACCAGATCCGCAAGTTTGTCGGGACCGGCCCGTACCGGCTCGTTGAGCACGTCCCGGATCGACACATCCGGCTCGAACGCTTCGACCGTTACCAGCCGCGTTCGGAGCCATCGGACGGGCTGGCCGGCGGCCGTGCGGCCAACTTCGATGCGATCCTGATCATTCCGGTCCCCGATCCGGCGGTGCGCATCGCCGGCGTGCAGCGCGGCGAGTACGACTTCGCACACGCCGTCCCGCCGGACGAGTATGACCGCCTCCGGGGTGATTCTCGTGTGGCGACCTATGTCGAGCCCTCCGCCTCGTGGTTGATCGGACAGTTCAACAAGCGCCAGGGCGTCCTCACGAACAAGACCCTGCGCCACGCTATCCTCGCCACTCTCGATCTGGAGAAGGCGATGTCTGCGGCGTTTGGACCCAGGGCGTTGTGGCGGCTCGATCCCAGCCTGCTGCCCAAAGAGACCGCGATGTGGACCGATGTCGGGAAAGAGTACTACAACCAGAAGAATCCCGAGCGCGCGAGGAAACTCATGGCCGAGGCCGGGTACCGGGGCGAGCCGATCCGCTGGCTCACCTCGCCCGAGCGGCCCACGTATTTTGACGCAACGCAGGTGGCCAAGGCCCAACTCGAGGCCGTCGGGCTCAAGGTGGAGCTGGTGACCACCGACTGGGCGACGCTGCTGACCCGCCGCAACCGGCCCGATGCGTGGGACATCTTTACCACAGGGATGCTGGCGCCCCTCAGCGATCCCACGCTGCTGCTCGCCATCTTGCCCAACTGGCCGGGATGGTACGACAGCCGCGAGGTTGGGGCGATTAACAAACTGCTGACGCGGCACGCCGATCCGAAGGTCCGTCTCGATCTGTGGCGCCGGGGCCAAAAGCAGTTCTGGGACGACGCGGCGGCGATCAAGTTCGGGGACTTCTTCGTGCTGCACCTACATCGCCGAGAACTGAAGGGCATCATTGGATCACCGCTCATTGACCTGGGGCGCGCCCACCTGGAGGGGGGCCGGTGACCGGATCGTCCGACATGCCACTCGCCTGAGATATCCATGACCGGCTACGTCGCCCGCAGGCTGCTCGCCCTGCTGCCGGTCCTGCTCATTGTTGCCACCGTAGGATTCTTTCTCATCTATCTGACGCCCGGAGATCCGGCCGCCGTGATGCTCGGGCCGGACGCGACGGACGAAGACCTCCAGAACCTGCGCACGATCATGGGCCTCGACCGGCCGCTGCTGGTCCAACTCGTCCTGTGGTACAGCCGGACGCTGCGCGGAGACCTCGGCTACTCGATCTTCCTCCAGCGGCCGGTGCTGCAGGCCATCTTCGAGCGGCTGGAGCCCACGATGCTCCTGACGATGATGGCGCTCGCCGTGGCGGTCGGCATCGGGGTTCCCGCCGGTGTGGTGTCCGCGGTTCGGCGCAACTCGTGGGTGGATCAGGCCTCTATGGGTGTGGCGCTGTTGGGCGTGTCTATGCCCGGCTTCTGGCTCGGCCTGAACCTGATTCTGGTCTTCTCGGTCTACTTCGGCCTGTTCCCCGTGGCCGGCTATGTGCCCGTGCGGGACTCCCTCCCCGGCGCGCTCCGGTCGCTCGTCCTGCCGGCGGTCACGCTTGGCTTCGGGGGCTCGGCCCTGGTCGCGCGCATGACGCG
>JBOGSE010000778.1:0-19138 GCA_050694895.1 bacterium
AAGGGGTCCACCGCCGCGATGATTGCCGCGATTGCGGCGGCCGCGGGGTCGCGTGTGGGTCTGTACACCAAGCCGCACCTGGTCGACATTCGTGAGCGGGTGCGCGTCAACAATGTCTTGATCGCGCCCGACGATTTCGCGGCCCTGGTCGGAGAGGTCAGCGACGCGATCCCACGCGGGGCAGATACTCCCGGCTGGCCGCCGACGTACTTCGAGGTGACCGCTGCAATTGCGTTCCTGTATTTCGCGCGCGCAGCCGTCGATCTCGCGGTCATCGAGGTCGGCATCGGCGGGCGTCTGGACGCGTGCAATGTCGTTCATCCGCACGTCTCGGTCATCACCACCATCGGGTACGATCACGCGGAGATCGTAGGCACCCGTCTCAGACAGATCGCAGCGGAGGACACCGGGATCATCAGGCCCCACGGCACTGTGGTCACTGTGCCGCAGCGGCCGGCCGCAGCCCGCGTCATCCAGGATGCCGCGAGCGCGGCAGGCGCCAGGCTGATTCGTGTGGGCCGTGACGTTCGCTACCGGACGCTGCGCACGGGTATCGACGGTGTGCACGCGGTGGTGCGGGGCCGGCGAGCGGTCTACCGCAACCTGCATGTGCCGCTGCTGGGCCGGCACCAGGCCTTGAACGCCGCCGCCGCCATCGCCGTTGCAGAGCTCCTGGCCGACAGTGACGTGGGGCCGTCTGCGGGGGCCGGCGCACGCCGGCCGGTGGCGGTCTCAGAGACCGCGGTCCGCAGCGGGCTGGCGGCCCTGCGCTGGCCGGGACGGATCGAGGTCGTGCGCCTGCGCCCAACGGTCATCGTCGACGTCGCGCACAACACGGTCTCGTTCCGGGCGTTGCGCGCGGTGCTGGATGAGACATTCGGGCGACGCCCGCTTACACTCATCCTCGGCGTCGTCGAGAACAAAGACCTGGCCGGCATCGCGCGGATCATCGCGCCCAGGGCCGCGGCCGTCATCGCTACCCGGGCGCACCACGCCCGTCCAGCCCCGCCGGAGGTGGTCGCGTCGGCGGTCCGCCCGTGGGTGCCCGCCGTACGTATCATCGAAGATCCCGTGGAGGCCATCGAGTACGCGTTGGCACACGCGGGACCGGACGACGTGATCTGCGCCACGGGCTCATTTCACGTGGCCGGGCCGATCCGCGCGCATCTCGTCGGATCTGGGCCGGACGCCGATAGAACCGAAGCGGACGCGCGGACTGCGTGACACCCACGCCGGATGCGGACCCGCGCCCCGAGCCGTTGCCGCCAAGGAGGGATCGATGTACCCTGAGCAGCGCGTCGCCGAGTTGCTTGACAGGCTCGCGTCGTCGGCACCCGAGCCCGGAGGCGGCGCTGCCGCTGCGCTCGCGGCGGCCACCGGAGCCGCTCTGGTGAGCATGGTCGCGAACCTGACGATCGGCAAAGAGAAGTTTGCCGCAGTACAGGACGAGATGAAAGCGACGCTCGCACGGGCGGAGGCGCTGCGGGCCGAACTGGTTGCGGCGATCGACCGCGACGCCGAGTCGTTCAGGCAGGTCATGGCGGCGTACCGGCTTCCGCGTGAGGACGCCACACAGCAAACTACGCGCAAACAGGCGATCGACGCGGCCCTGCGCGTCGCCGCACGCGTACCGGCCGAAGTTGTGACCCTGTGCGCGGAGGTCGTCGCCTTGAGCCGGCAGGCGCTGGACAAGGGCAATCCTCAGGTGCTGAGCGATGCGGCGGTCGCGGCGCTCCTCGCCGACGCCGGGGCGCAAAGCGCGGCGCTCAACGTGCGGATCAACCTGAAGGGCATCGCCGACCCCGAGTTTACGGGCCCGCTGTGGGATGAGGTGCGCGGCCGGCTGGACGCGATCCGATCCGCGCGCGATGAGGTCGTCCGCATCGCCTATGAGAGGCTCGGCTGAGCGTGGCCGAGATCATCGACGGCACCGCGGTGGCCGAGGAGCTCAAGGCCGAGGCGAGGGCGGAGGGAGCCGCGCTCGTCGCCAGAGGTGTACGGCCGTCGATCGCCACCGTGCTGGCCGGCGACGACTACGGCGCGCGGATGTACCGCCGGCAGATCGAGCGCACCGCGGCGGAGATCGAGGTGGAGCACCGGGATGTCAGTCTGCCCGGGAGCGCAACACTCGACGATGTGATCGCCGCCGTCCGGACGCTGGCTGCCGATCCGTCGGTGCACGGCATCCTGCCGTTGCGGCCGCTGCCCGCCGGCCTTCCGGAAGAAGCGGTGCTCGATGCTATTGATCCCGCGAAAGATGTCGACGGCCTGCACCCGGTGAGCGCCGGACGGCTGGCGCTGGGCCGTCCCACGCTCTATCCCGCGACACCCTCGGCGTGTTTTGCGCTCCTCGAGCGGCACTTCGCGCGTCATGGTGAGGATCCACAGCGCGCGTTCGAGGGCAAGGATCTGGTGATCGTCGGCCGCAGCAACATCGTGGGCAAGCCTGCCTACTTCATGGCGCTGCAGCGCAATGCCACGCCCACAACCGTACACTCCTTCACCTCGAAAGCCGGCACGCTCGCCGACCACACGCGACGGGCCGATATCCTGATCGTCGCAATGGGCAAACCCGAATTCATCACCGCCGGAATGGTCAAACCCGGCGCGATCGTCGTCGACGTCGGGATCAACTCGGTGGCGGTGCTCGATGCCCAGGGTCGGCCGGTCCAGGATGAGCGCGGCCGGCCCAGACGCCGGACCGTCGGTGATGTGGCGTTTGAAGAGGTGAGCCGGATTGCGGCCGCCATCACTCCCGTCCCCGGCGGGGTGGGCGCGGTGACCGGCCTGCTGCTGATGAAAAACGTGCTGCGCGCCGCGGCGGGCATTGCCGTGCAGGCCCCAGGTCGATGAGCAGTGCGCCTGCGCCCGCGCCCGCGACGCACACGGAAACCGTCATCGTCGGCGCAGGTCCGGCGGGTCTGGCGACGGCGGCGTGTCTGGGGCGCGCGGGCATTCCCTTTGTTGTTCTCGAGCGGGAAAAGCGGCTCGGCGCCGCGTGGTTCTACGTCTCTCCGTCGGGAATGCTGCGTGAGATCGCGATGGAGGCGAAGAGCATCGCACACCAGATCGTGGGCCAGGCATCGCGATGAAGGCCGTCGTCGCCGATATCACGATTCCGCGCTACCTGGCTACGCGGGGAGTGGGGCATCTCTGGCCGCCCGCGTTCACAAGCGCGCTCAGCCCCATCCGGCTCAGCGACGTTCCCGAGCCGCGCCTGCCCAGCCCCGAGTGGGTGAAGGTGAAGGTACGTCTGGGCGGTGTGTGCGGCAGCGACCTGCACCTGGTGCGGCTGGAGACGAGTCCGTCGGCCTCTGTGTACGCGTCGATGCCGTTCGTGATCGGGCACGAGAATGTGGGTACGGTCGTCGAGGCCGGGCCGGATGCGGGCGTCGCGTCCGGGACCCGCGTGGTGATCGAGCCGCTGCTGCCGTGCGCGACACGGGGCTTCGCCGACCGGTGTCCGGCCTGCGCGCGCGGCGACTACAACCTCTGTGCACGGTTCGCGGAGGGAACGCTGGCCCCGGGCCTGGGGCATGGCGCCTGCCGGGACGTCGGGGGGTCATGGGGAGAGATCATGGTCGCCCATCGGTCGGGGCTGCTGCCCGTGCCTCCGCACGTGACCGACGAACAGGCGCTGCTGGTGGAGCCGCTCGCGGTGGCCGTGCATCCGATTCTGCGCTTCGTCCCCGAAGACGCCGGTACCGTGCTCGTCGCCGGGGCAGGGCCGATCGGTCTGGCCGCTGTCGCCGCGTTGCGGGCGCTGCGTCCCAGAGCCCAGGTGCTCGTCCTGGCGCGGCACGCGCATCAAGCCGATCTGGCGCGCAGCCTGGGTGCCGCCGCCGTCGTCGCGCCGGGCGGCGGCAATCATTACCGTGAGATCGCGTCGCTCACCGGGTCTCGGGTGCTGCGGCCGGTGCTCGGTCCGCCGGTCCTGACCGGGGGCGTCGACGTGACGCTCGAGTGCGTGGGGACGGGTCGCAGTATCGACGATGCACTACGCCTGACCCGTGCGGGCGGCGCCGTCGTCCTCGTCGGCCTCGCCGCGGCGCCGCGGGGAGTCGACTGGACCCCGATCTGGCTGCGCGAGATCGCGGTCCACGGGACGTTCTGCTATGCACAGGAGCGGGTGGATGGCCGCTCGGTGCGGTCGATGGACGTGGCGATGGACCTGCTCGCGTCGGGCCGCGTCGATCTGCGCCCGCTGATTACCCACCGGTTCCCCCTGCTCGAGTGGCGCCGCGCGATCGAGGTCGCGCTGGACAAGCGGCGGCACCGTGCCGTGAAGATCTTGCTCCAGCCCACGCCGTAGCGCCCCCTTGCCCGGCGCGGGCGAATTCGATACCCTTCTTTGGGGCCGGCTCGATATCGCTGGTTCCAACTATAGGGAGGAGGACGCACGGGCCATGCGCACAGGGGGAGGGATGGTAGTCATCGCCCTCGTTGCCGCGGTTGCCGCCGGATGTGGCGGGGGTGGAGGTGGCGAGAGTTCCAGTTCGGGGAGCGCGAACACGATCAGGATCGTGGGCAAGGACAACGTCTTCGAGCCCGCGACCGTGGAGATCAAGGCCGGCACCGAGTACGAGTTCGTGCTGAAGAACGATGGAGCGGGCGCGCACAACGCGGTCATCGAGGCCAAGGCCAAGGCCGGCCAGGATTTCTCGTCCGATCCGACGATCAACCCTGGCGACGAGAGCAAGTGGAAGGTCAAGATTGATCAGGTCGGGACGTACGTCATTCAGTGCACGCTTCACCCCGAGATGAAGGGTGAGCTCAAGGTCGCACAGTAACCGAAGGTCCTGAGGCTGGTCGTGCGAGGGGCGGGAGTGATCCCGCCCCTCGCGCATTCCCCGATGATGCCCCCATTGACACAATTCAGGGAATACGGTAATTTCAGTAGTGACAGAATTTACAGAAAGGAGCATCATGACCCTCTCGCCGGTCATGCAGAGGTTCATCCTCCACTGGGGGGAGATGGGGACCCGATGGGGCGTCAACCGTACGGTGGCGCAGATCCATGCCCTTCTGTACCTGTCGCCGAAGCCACTGAACGCCGAGGAGATCGCCAGCACGCTGTCGGTGGCCCGCTCCAGCGTCAGCACCAGCCTGCGCGAGCTGCAGAGCTGGGGTCTGGTCAAAATTGCTCATGTGCTCGGTGACCGGCGGGACCACTTCGAGTCGATGACGGACGCCTGGGAGATGTTCCGCGTGGTCCTCCAGGAGCGCAAGCGGCGCGAGATCGATCCAACCCGGACCGTGCTGCGGGAAAGCGTGGTCGAGCTCCAGCGGGGTGGATCCACCGACGCGTACACCCGGAAGCGGCTGCTCGAGATGCTCGAGTTCTTCGAGACGATGAGTGGGTGCTACGAGCAGATGCGACGTCTGCCGACCCGCGCGCTCATCCGGGTCGTGAAAATGGGCGGCAAGGTGCGCAAACTGTTGGGCATACCGTCTTGACGGAGGTGCCGTGATGGAGCCAGAGCCGGCGCGCGGGGAACGGCGGATCACCGGAGCCCGGTGGAGGCTGGTGGGCCTCATCGCCGCGCTGGCGGTCGGCCGCGTGGCCTATGACGTGCTCGTTCGGCACCGCCTGCAAGAAACGGCGGCGCTGTTTATCGGCCTGCCGGCGGTCCTGGCGGTGGTCTTCGCGCTCACGCCCCGGGCCCGGAGCGCTACCGGCGCGATCCTGAAAGGGATGACCATCGCACTCCTGCTCTCGGCCCTGTTTCTCGGCGAGGGCCTCATCTGCATCCTGTTCGCCGCGCCGCTCTTCTACCTGGTGGGGATCGTGATCGGCGCGACGATCGACTATCTCGAGGACCGGCGGAAGGGTCGCCTCTCCAAGGGCATGTACGGTCTCATCCTCCTGCCGTTTCTGCCGCTGAGCATGGAGGGGGCGATCGATGCGGTCTCGTTTCCACGCGTCCACACCGTGACCGCAGAACGCATCGTCGCGGCGACGCCCGCGGAGGTCGAAGACACGTTGGGCCGCACGCCGCGATTTGATCGCGTCCTGCCGCTGCCTCTCCGCGCAGGATTCCCGACCCCGACTGGTGGGACAGGCCGCGGCCTGCAACTCCAGGACAGGCGCGTCGTCTACTTCACCGGAGGGACGGATGTGCCCGCGGCGGTGATCCTCGAGGTGGACGAGCGGGAGACCCAGGCCGTTCGCTTCCGCGCACTCGCCGATAGCACACCGATTGCCCGATGGCTCGAGTGGCAGGAGGCCGAGGTCCGCTGGACGCCGCTCGATCCTGCGCATACCCGAGTGCGGTGGACCCTGCGTTACCAACGGCGCCTCGATCCCGCCTGGTACTTCGCGCCGCTGGAACGGGTCGTCGTGAAGTATGCCGCCGCCTATCTGATCGAGGCCGCGGCGACTCCCGGTTTGGGGCCCTAGCCGTGATGGGCTCCGCGCTGCTCCGCGCCCTGGGTCTCTTTGCGCCGGTCGCCACCGCGTGGAGCCTGTGGATGTGGCACCGCCCGGACCGCGCGCACGCCGCGGGGGCGCTGCTGGCCAGTGTGTGGACCCTCCCCTCGCTGCTCCTGCTCCATCTCCTCGCGGGGCGATTCGGATGGTGGCAGTTCGACGTCGATGGTGGCGCCTTCCTGAACTTCCCGGTCGATCTCTATCTGGGATGGACGCTGCTCTGGGGCGCGATTCCCGCGCTGGCATTCCGCAGAGTTCACCTGGCGCTGGTTGCGGCCGTGATGGTGGGTATCGACCTGCTACTCATGCCGGCGAGCCGCCCGGTCGTGCGCCTCGGCGGCACCTGGCTGATCGGGGAAGCGGTGGGCGTGGCGCTGTGCTTGATTCCCGCGCAGCTGCTGGCGCGATGGACCGGCGACGGTGGCCGGCTGGCGGCGCGCGCTGTTCTTCAAGTCTTGGCCTTCGGCGGGCTCATGCTCGGTGTCTTGCCGGCCGCCATCGTCGAGATCACCGGCGGGAGCTGGCGGCCGCTGCTGGATCGGCCGTTGTGGCAGACGGCCTTGGGTGTGCAGATCATGGCGGTGCCGGCGATTCTCGGTGCAAGCGCAGTCCAGGAGTTCGTGGAGCGCGGAGAGGGCACGCCGGTGCCCTACGATCCTCCCGGGCGGCTGGTGAGCAGCGGTGTGTATGCCTATGTGGCCAACCCCATGCAGGTGGCGATGGCCCTCGTGCTGATCCTCTGGGGTCTGCTGCTTCAGAACGTCTGGGTCGCGGGCGCCGCGTTCATGGGCATCGCCTACAGCGCGGGGGTGGCCGCCTGGAATGAGGGCGAAGATCTGGCCGTGCGGTACGGTGAAGCCTGGGGGACATATCGCCGCGCGGTCCGCCGCTGGTGGCCGCGGTGGCGTCCCTGGCATCTGCCCGCGGGTCCTGGGGTGAGCGGGGAAGCCGCACGCCTCTACGTTGCCGAAACCTGTGCGCAGTGCTCTCCGATCGCCCGGTGGTTTGAGGCGCGACGGCCCCTGGGATTGCTGGTGGTGGCCGCCGAAGACCACCCGACGCACGACCTTCGCCGCATCACCTATCAATCCTCGGATGGCCGGTCGACGGACGGGGTGGCGGCGTTGGCCCGCGGCCTGGAGCACCTGCATCTCGGATGGGCATTCATCGGCTGCACGATGCGACTTCCTCTGGTATGCTTGTTGCTGCAACTCATCATCGACGTCACCGGCGCCGGCCCCCGCGTCATCGCGCGCCGCGCCAGTGGCGCTCACCCTGAGGGATCGGGCGGAGGAATCTTTCGGGTAAAACCGGAATAGTCGGCGCGATGCACATGGGATCGGAACCCACAGGCGAACTCGTCCGGAGGCTGATCGCGGATCTCGCGGCCCTTGTGCGGCTTTATGGCCGTGAGATCCGGGACTACGTACGGGGTCTGGGCCGCGACGTGGTCATGGCCGCGATCGTGTTCGCCGTGGCCGCATCGCTTGCGTTCTTCGCGCTCGGGGTCGTGATCGCGGTGTTGATTCTGGTCGCCGATATCTGGCTGCCCGGCTGGGCCGCGGCGCTGTTCGTGCTCGGCATCATGGTTGCCGCGATCGGCGTGCTCGTGTGGTTGGGTATGCGCCGGCTCCGCCGGCGGCAGGCGGTATGGTCGGCACGCATGGCCGAGGAGGTCCGATGGCTCCGGAGCCTCTTTCAGGGCAAGAGCTAGAGACCCTTCACGAGCGGATCACGCGGGCAGCCGCCGAACTGCGGCTGCGCGCCCGCCCCCGCCCCGGTGGACTGCACCTGTCCGATGACGTGCTCAGGCTTGCCGAGGCGACGCTTCGCAGCGTCCACGTGACACCACGCCTGATCGCCGGCGTCACCGCGGCCGCGCTGGTCGTCGCCGGGTTCGCCGCCATCATGGCGGTCCGCAGCCGCCGCACGTAGCCCCAGCGCTCAACCGCCGCCTGCGCCACACGGTCGTAGAGACAGGCCCGCGCAAGCGGGCTATAATGGCCTCGGAGGTAACTGACGATGACAGGGAACGTGGCACCTGCGCTGATCGGCAATGTGGGTCCGATGGAAATGCTCATCATCCTGGTGATTTTGCTGCTGCTGTTTGGAGCCAGCCGGCTGGCCGGGCTGGGCGCGGCAGCGGGCAGGACCATCAAGGAGTTCCGTAAGTCCATCCGCGACGTCGAGGACGAGGTCGACGACACCAAGCCGGCCAAGCCCAGCGCTTGAGGGACTCATGCACGACCGCCCGATGACCATCATCGAGCACCTAGAGGAGCTGCGCAGGCGGCTCCTCATCGCATTCGCCGCCCTGGGGGTCGGCACGGCCGTCGGCTTTCTGTTCGTCGACCGCGTGCTGGACTTCTTGATCCGGCAGCTGCAGGTCGACCGCGTGGTCTTCTTCGCGCCAGCCGAGGCGCTCTTTGTTCGCATCAAGGTGGCGCTGCTGATCGGTGTGTTTATCGGGCTGCCGGTGATCCTCTATCAGCTCTGGGCGTTCATCGGGCTTGGGCTCACCCATGTCGAACGGCGCGCCGTCATCGGGCTGCTCCCGCCGTCGATCATCCTCTTCGTTCTTGGGGCGTCCTTCGGACTCTTCGTGATCATGCCCGTCGGCGTCCGTGTGCTGCTGAGTTACCAGACGCAGACCTTGCAGCCGATGCTCGCGGTCGGCCCGGCGCTCTCCTTTCTCATGGCGTTCGTCCTCGCCTTTGGCTTCGTCTTCCAGATCCCCATTGTCATCGTCTTCCTGGCGCGGTTGGGTCTCGTCTCGCCCGCCACTCTCGCTGCGGGTCGCCGCTACGCCATCGTGGGCATTGTCATACTCTCGGCCGTGCTTACTCCTGGGACCGATGTGGTCTCCCAGATGCTCATGGCGGTGCCCACGTACGCCCTCTACGAGGTGAGCATCTGGCTGGCGCGCCTGGTGGCGCCAAAGGCCACCCCTGCAGTCGAAGCGTACGTCGAGTGACGGAGTAGGCAGTGGCAGCGCGTCGAGTCAGGAATCCCTGGTGGGTTCTCATCGTGATCGTCCTGGCCGGCGGGCTGCTGGGCAGCGTGATTGCGGAGGCCGTTGTCGGCTACCCTGTCGTGGGCTTTCTGGCCCGCGAAGTCCGGGCCGGAGTCGATCCCCCGATCACGCTCGACCTCCGCATCCTCAGCCTCACCGTCGGTGGGCTCATCCGGCTCAACCTGGCGATGGTCATCGGCATCTTCCTCGCGGTCTGGATTTACCGCTTGTTGTAGCCGCACAGAGCGACTGCTATACTCTGCGTGGTGTGGAATTTTCGGTTCCTGTAGGGGACCGGGCGCCGTTGTTGGTGTTGGCCTCCGCATCTCCTCGGCGTGCCGAGCTCTTGCGTCAGGTCGGACTCTCGTTCCAGGTCTGGCCGGGAGCGGCAGAAGAGGAGACCTGGGGCGTCCTCGCTTCGGACCCCGACGCGGGCACCGCATGGGGCGCCCGCCGAACGGGTTGGACCCTGCAGGCGGTTCGGGCGCGGGCTCGAGCCGCCGCGCTGCGCAAGGCCCGACCCGCCGTGGACGCCCAGCCCGATGCGGTGGTCATCGCCGCCGACACGATGGTGATGGTCGACGGTGTCCTGCTTGGGAAGCCATCGACATCGGAAGATGCAGAGAACATGCTCCGGCGCCTCTCCGGCCGCACCCACCACGTAACCACCGGGGTCGTCGTTGCCCACGGTCGCCGTGCGGTTGAGCTCGCAGACGACACTGTCACGGCGGTTCGCTTCCGGACCCTGCGAGACGACGAGATCCTCCGATACGTGGCGACCGGTGAGCCGATGGATAAGGCGGGGGCATACGGTATTCAGGGCCGAGCGGCACTCTTCGTGGAGAGGGTAGAGGGAGATTACTTCGGGGTGGTTGGTCTCCCGCTGGTGTCGCTGGCGCGCCTGCTGGACTCGGTCGGCGTGCAGATGTTTTGAGCCATCTTCCCGCCCTGCCCGCTGCACCACCTGGGGTTGTGGACGCGCCAGGCTCCCAGACCGGAGTGTCGATGGCGGTGAGCGGCAGATTGTCGGTCAAACTCCTTCCCCCACAGGATCGGCCCAGGGAACGGCTGCGGCGCTGTGGTCCCGAAGGCCTCTCCTCCCCCGAATTGCTGGCGCTCTTGCTGGGGACCGGCACACGGAGCGCCGGCGTCACAGATCTGGCCACTCAGCTTCTGGCGGCCTTTGGCTCGCTGGAAGCGCTGAGCCTGGCCCGCTCGGATGAGCTCGATCGTGTGGCCGGGATCGGCCCCGCGAAAGCCAGCAGCCTGCTCGCCGCGTTCGAGCTTGGGCGCCGCATCTCGACCGCGCCCCCGGCGCGGCGGTCCGTGGTGCGCGCCCCCGGCGACATCGCGGCGCTGGTAGGTCCGCAGATGCGTCATCTCGATCGCGAGCACTTCCGCGCCGTCTTGTTGAACGTGCGGCATGAGGTGCTGGATATCACCAGTGTCGCGGTGGGCGGTCTCGATAGTGCGCCGATCCACCCACGCGAAGTGTTCAAAGACGCCATCCGCCGGAGCGCTGCGGCAATCATTCTCGTACACAACCATCCTTCGGGCACCCCTGAGCCCAGTGGCGACGATCTGCGCATTACCGCCCGCCTGCAGGACGCCGGGCGCGTCGTGGGCATCGAGGTGCTTGACCACATCATTGTCGGTGACGGACGCTTCGTCAGTCTGCGCGAGCGCGGCGCCTTGGAGCGCTGATCGCGCCTCCGGGAGGGCAGGAGATGATCTTTGACGGGCTGCTGGGACGCATCGGACGCGACATGGGCGTCGACCTGGGGACAGCCAACACCCTGGTATATGTCCGGCGCGTGGGGATCGTGATCCGCGAACCTTCGGTCGTGGCGAAGCGGGTGGAGGACGGTCAGGTACTGGCCGTGGGCGAAGAAGCGAAGCGGATGATCGGCCGCACTCCCGGCGACATCGTGGCGACCCGGCCGCTGCGGGACGGCGTGATCGCCGACTTCGACACGACCGCGAAGATGTTATCCTACTTCATTCGCAAGGCTGCGGACGGGCGGATGTGGATCCGGCCGCGTGTCGTCGTCGGCATCCCTTCGGGGTGCACCGAGGTCGAGAAGCGCGCGGTGATCGACGCGACCATCCAGGCCGGCGCGCGCGACGCCTACTTGATCGAAGAGCCGATGGCCGCGGCGATCGGTGCCGGGCTGCCGGTTTCTGAGCCCATCGGCAGTATGGTCGTAGACATCGGCGGAGGAACGACCGAGGTCGCGATCATCTCCCTGGGGGGGATCGTGACGTCCCGCTCGATCCGCGTCGGGGGCGACGAGCTCGATGAGGCGATTATTCAGTACTCCCGTCGGGCATATAATCTCTTGATCGGTGAACGGTCCGCCGAAGAGATCAAAATTGCCATCGGGTCGGCCTTTCCCGGCCGGGAGGAGAGCGCCGTCGATGTGCGCGGTCGCGACCTGGTCTCCGGCCTTCCCCGGACGGTACGGATGACCAGCGCCGAAATCCGGGAGGCGATGGCCGAACCGGTGCAGCAGGTGGTAGATGCCGTCAAGCAAACCCTCGAGCGCACGCCGCCCGAGCTTGCCGCCGATATCGTCGATCGGGGCATCATCATGGCAGGGGGCGGGGCGCTGCTGCGCGGGATTGACCGGCTCCTGGCCGAAGAGACCGGCATGCCGGTCTCGCTCACGGACGATCCGCTGGCCGCGGTCGTCATGGGCACCGGTCGGGCGCTGGAGGAACTGGACACGCTGAAGAAAGTGATGATCTCCTCGAAGCGCGGGTAGCGATCGGGGATCGGAGTTTGGGGAGGGACTGCCACCGGTGAGGCGGCAGCTTCTGCTCGTCGGAGTCATCTTTCTGGCCACGCTCGGGATGCTCACGCTCCAGGTGCGCCTCCCCGAGCGGCGGGCTGTTGGACCTGTTGGGACGCTGGTACTGGCGGTCATGGCGCCGGTGCAGACCACTCTGGCGCGCATCGCCGATGGTCTCGCGCGCCTGTGGCGGCCGTTCTCTGACATCAGCCGCCTGCGCGCCGAGAACGCCCGCCTGCGTGAAGACGTCGAGCGGCTCTCGGCCGAGGTCAGCCGTCTGCGCGAGCAGGCGCAGGCCACCCAGCGCCTCGAACGGCTCCTGGCGTTCCGCACCCAGGCGCCAGGACGCGCGATCGGCGCGCGGGTGATCGGTCGCGACGGCACGCAGTGGTTCGCGGTCATCGTCCTCGACCGCGGCTCGCAAGACGGCGTGCGCCGCAACGATACCGTGGTGTCCGCCGAGGGCCTGGTGGGCCGCGTGCTGACCGTGACGCCGGCGACCTCTCAGGTCCTGCTGATCTCAGACACGCGCAGCGCCGTGGGGGTAATCTTACAAAAGTCCAGAGAAGCAGGCGTCGTCGAAGGCCTGGGGCAGGCGCTGCTGCGACTGAAGTACGTGACGCGTGCCCGCGAGGTGCCCGTCGGTGAGGTCGTTGTCACCTCCGGTCAGGCGGGTGTCTTTCCCCGCGGGCTTCCCGTCGGCACTATTCTGTCCGTGACCCGTGCGGAGGGCGGCTTCTACCAGGAGGCCGCCGTCCGGCCCGCCGTCGCCCTCGACCAGTTGGAAGACGTGCTGATTCTCATCGAAAGTCGCCCCGACCGGTAACGGGATGGCCACGCGGATCGCGCTTCTCGGCATTCTGCTGATCAGCGGCACGCTCATCGATAGCGCCTGGCTCTCGCGCCTGCGGCTCCCGGCCTTGCCCGACCCGGTGCTGCTCGTGGTGATGGTGGCCGGCGTGCGTGGCGGAGTGGTGAACGGCACGTTGCTGGGGGTCGCGGCAGGATACCTGCGCGACCTCGTCAGTGGCAGCCCGCTGGGAGTGTTCACAATGGGTTACGTGCTCGTTGGGGTGGCGGCGGGATCCATGATCTCGGTTGTAGACCTGGATCAGCCGTCCGCCCCGGCGGTGGCCGCGGCGGGTGCCACCGCGTTGCTCCATCTGTCCATCAGCGCGATTGTGACGGCGACCGGTGTGGCCAGCGTCCAGTGGCCGGTGCTCGTCGAGGGGCTGATCGTTGCCGCCGCGATCAACGCCGTCCTGGCGCGGCATGTGGACCGGCTGGTCAATTGGGTGGATCGGGTCTCCTACCGGCGGTTTCCTGAGAAGGCCATCGGCTATCGGGTATGGCGATGACAGAGTCACCCTGGACCCCACGCGTCGCGCGGCTCGCCGCCCTGATCCTGGTATTGCTCCTCGTGCTCGAGGCACGGCTGTGGTCGCTGCAGGCCATTCAGGGCCCCCACTACCTGCAGCTCTCGGAGCAGAACCGGCTGCGTGACATCGTGATCCCCGCGCCCCGCGGCGTCATTTATGACCGCCGGGGGCAGCCGCTGGTCACCAATCGCCCGGCCTTCACGGTCAGCGTGCTGCCTATGGAAGTGCGGGATCCCCAGCGGCTCGCCGATGCCCTGGCGCCCGTCCTCGGCATGGACAGAGGCGAGATTCTGGCACGGCTGGCTGCCGGCCGCAAACGCCGCTTTGAGCCCGTCGCGCTGCGGCGCGACGCCACCAAGGCCGTCGTCATGACCGTCGAGGAGAACCGGCTCGACCTGCCCGGGGTGATCGTCCAGGCCGAGCCGGCGCGCGACTATCTCCTCGGCGGGCTGGCGGCCCACGCGCTTGGGTACGTGGCTGAGGTCACGGAGGACGAGCTGAAAACCAGACCCGCCCTTCGTATGGGGGATCTGATCGGCAAGGCCGGCATCGAGCGGACCTACGATGCCATTCTGCGTGGAAAGAACGGTCGGCTGCGGATCGAGGTGGATGCGTACGGGCGGCCCGGCCGCGTCCTGGCCCGCGAGCCCGCGCAGCCCGGCCAGTCACTCGTCCTCAACCTCGATGCCACGCTTCAGGCTATCGCGGAGGAAGCCCTCGGCAACCGTACGGGGGCGGTCGTCGCGATCGATCCCCGCAACGGCGAGGTCCTGGTCCTGGCCAGCCATCCGGCGTTCGATCCCAACCAGTTTTCCGGTGGCATCAGCCCCGCCAACTGGCGGCGCCTGACAGGAGACCGCGGGCTGCCGCTGATCAACCGCGCGACCGAGGGCGCCTACGAGCCCGGTTCGGTGTTCAAGATCTTCACGGGCATCGCGGCCCTGAGCGAAGGGGTAGCGAGCCGCACCAGCGTGATCTACTGCCCAGGCTACATTCGGCTTGGGGCGTGGGTCTTCCGTGACCTCAAGGCGCATGGGCCAGTAAACTTCGTGCGGGGCACCGCGGTCTCGTGCAACGTCATGTTCTGGACGCTGGGACGCGCGCTGGGTGACGAACGGATACACCGGTATGCGATGATGCTCGGTCTGGGCCAGGCCACGGGGATCGATCTGCCCTCCGAGGTGCCCGGCCTGATTCCCTCTGCCGAGTGGAAGGTCCGTGTGCGCAAGGAGCCCTGGTATCCCGGCGAGACATTGAACATGGCCATCGGACAGGGCTACGTCCAGACCACGCCGCTGCAGATCGCGCGAGCGGTGGGCGCGCTGGGCACCGGGGGCACGCTGGTACGCCCGCGTCTGGCCCGCCGCGTTCTTTCACCCGATGGCGCCGAAGTGCAGACCTTCTCTGCACAGACCTCCCGCGTGCCGCTGAATGCCACGGCCGTGGCCACGCTTCGCGAGGGCATGCGGCTGGTCGTGGACGGCGGGACGGGCAGGGCGGCCGCGGTACCGGGTCTGGCGATGGCCGGCAAAACCGGCAGCGCAGAGAACCCGCGAGGCCAGCCCCACGCGTGGTTTGTCGGCTACGCACCGGCGGACAACCCCGCACTGGTGGTGGTGGCGTTCGTGGAGCACGGCTGGCGCGGCGGGGTCCGAGCCGCGCCGATCGTGAAAGCCGTGTTTGCCGCCGCCGCGGGCGCCGGACTGATTTCGACGGACGTGCGGCCGTGAGAGGTCTCTGGGTCCGCGAAGTGGACTGGACGCTGGTCGGCGCGACCGTGCTGCTCGCGGTGTATGGTGTCGTCATCCTGATCTCGGCCACGCACGGCTCTCCGGAGGCCACCGCGCTCCTGCGCGCACGGCTGCTGCACCTTGCCGTGGGCGCGGTCGCCTTGATCACGGCCGCGGCCTACGACTACCGAAAGCTGGGAGGACGGTGGCCAATACTCTACGGCGCCATCCTGCTGCTGCTGGCCTCGGTGTTTGTGACCGGCGAGTCGCGCCTCGGCGCGCAGCGCTGGATCTCTCTTGGGCCGCTGGGCACGCTTCAGCCGTCGGAGTTCGCGAAGCTCGCCATCATCGTCACGCTGGCCCGTCACCTCGATCAGGTCAAATCGCTGCCGCGCCTGCGATCGCTGTTTCCCTTCGCCCTCCACGTCGGCGTTCCAATGCTGCTGATCATCAAGCAGCCCGACCTTGGGACCGCGATGGTCCTGGTCGCGGTCCTGGGGGCGATGCTGTACGTCGGCGGCGGGCGGGGGCGCGATCTTGCGGCTGCCGCCGCCGGCGGGGCGGCCATGATGCCACTCCTGTGGGGCTTCCTGCACGATTATCAACGCCGCCGGTTGATGGCCTTTCTCGATCCCTTCGCCGATCCGTTGGGGGCGGGGTACGCGCTGATTCAGTCGAAGATCGCGGTTGGCTCCGGACAGCTGTTCGGCAAGGGTCTGTTCGCCGGGACGCAGAACCTGCTGCGGTTCATCCCCGAGCAGCACACGGACTTCATCTTTACGGTTGTGGGTGAGGAACTGGGACTGGTCGGCGGCACCATCCTGCTCGCGCTGTACGCGATCTGGCTGTGGCGGGCGTTGACGATCGCCGCCGAGGCCCGCGACCGCATCGGCGGCCTCATCGCGACGGGGGTCGCTACGATGGTGGCGTTTCACGTCATCATTAACCTGGGTATGACGATCGGGCTGCTGCCGATTACCGGCATTCCCCTGCCGTTTCTGAGCTACGGCGGGTCGGCGCTGCTGGCGACCCTGGCCGGCACCGGACTGCTGCTCAGCATCGGCCTGCGTCGCCGCCTGGGACGCTAGCGAGAAGACCGAGGAATCAGATCATGAGCCGAGAGATCGTTGCGAACATCGACGCGGCCGAGACTCGCGTGGCCGTGATGCAGGACGGGACGCTGGTGAACCTGTTCGTCGAGCGCTCGGAGCCGGTCGCCGGCAACATCTACAAGGGCAAGGTCAACAACGTGTTGCCGGGAATGGACGCCGCGTTTATCGAGATCGGCCTGGATCGCAACGCCTTTCTCCACGTGGAGGACATCCGCTCGACGCGGCTGGACGGCGAGGACGTCGAGGAGGTCATCGGCAAAGGCGCGATCGCGGAGCGCCTGCGCGTGGGTCAGGAGATCCTCGTCCAGGTGACCAAAGAGCCAATGGGCTCCAAGGGCGCCCGGGTGACAACCTACGTCGCGCTGCCGGCGCATTATCTGGTCCTGATGCCGACGGTCAACTACGTGGGCGTCAGCCGGCGGATCACGGCCGACGCCGAGCGCAAGCGGCTGCGCGGGATCGCCGAGCAGATCCGGCCCGAGGGGATGGGGATCATCGTTCGCACCGCCGCCGAGGGCGTCGAGGAAAAGGTGCTGGCCGACGATGTGGCCTTTCTCAACCAGATGTGGGGGCGCGTGCTCGAGCGCGGCCGGGCGAATCGGGCACCGGCCCTCGTCTACCAGGACCTGCGTCTGATCCGGCGCATCGTGCGCGACCTCTTCACCGAAGGGGTCGACCGCTTCGTCGTGGATTCTTCCGAGGAGTACGGCCGGATTGCCGACCTGCTCGGCTCCTTCGCCCCGCAGCTGCGAGACCGGCTGGTGCTGCATGGCGACGGCGTGCCGGTCTTTGAGCAGTACGGAGTCGAGCGCGAGATCGACCGGGCGCTGCGGCGTCGGGTGTGGTTGAAATCCGGAGGCTACATCGTCATCGACCGCACCGAAGCCTTGACGGTCATCGATGTCAACACCGGGAAGTACGTCGGGAAGACCGACCTGGCCAGCACAATCTTGCGGACGAATCTGGAAGCCGTCGGGGAGATCGTGCGGCAGATCACGCTGCGCGATATCGGCGGCATCATTCTGGTCGACTTCATCGACATGGAGGATGCGCAGCACCGCCGGCAGGTGCTCGCCGCCCTCGAGGAGGCCGTGGAGCGCGATCGGGCCAAGCTCCACATCATCGATCTGACCGCATTGGGCCTGGTCGAGATCACCCGCAAGCGCGTCTACCAGGATCTCGAAGAGATCATGCGCATCCCCTGCCCATACTGCGAGGGCCGCGGCCGCGTGCTGGCGCCGGAGACCGTCGCGATGCGCGTGCGCCGGGAGGTGCGCAAACTGGCCCGCACGGCAAAGGCACGTGCGGTGCTGGTCGAGGTTCATCCTCAAGTGTCATCCGCCCTGTTCCGCGATGGAGCCGGGTGGGTGAGAGCGCTGGAAGAAGCGCACGGGAAGCGACTGCGGGTGCGCGGCCGCGATGGGATGCACATCGAGCGCATCAACATTGCCGAGTTTGACACCCCCGAGGAGCTGGAAACGGCCCCCGGCGGCGGCCGGCGCACGCAGTTCTGGATGGATCGCGAGCCCGGAGAGGTGCGCACGCTGGCCGAGCCCGATCCGGCCTACGAGATGGCCCTGGCGATGGTGGAGGGGAGAGTAGAGCAGCCTCCGCCGCGGCGGGACGGGTTGGTACGGAAGGTGCTGCGCCGCCTGCGTGGAGGCGGGGCCGGGGCGTAAATAGACACATGAGGCTGGAACTTCGGGATCTCACGCTCACGTACGGAGAGGTTGTGGCACTCCGGCAAGTCAGCGTGTGTTTGGAAGGCCGCGTGATCGGTGTGCTTGGTGCGAACGCCTCCGGGAAGACTTCGATGCTCAAGATCCTGGCCGGAATTCTCCGGGCGACTGAAGGGCATGTGTTCATCGACGGGGAGGAGATCTCGCAGGGGAAGAAGGCGTGGATTTCCTACCTGCCGCAGGAGACCGGTTTCTTTCCGTTCTTTCAGCATCCGCGACAGACCCTCTCTGCATCACTCTTGTTGCGCGGGATCGTCAACCCCGACGCGCCAAGAGTCGTGCTGGCAGCGTTGGGGTTGGAAGAAGACGAGCGCAGCGCCGAGGGATTCTCCGGAGGTATGAAACAGAAACTCCGCATCGCGCAGGCGCTCATCCACGCCCCCAGAGTCCTGCTTCTCGACGAGCCCACCGTAGGACTCGATGCCCGCGAGCGATACCGGATCCTACGGCTCATCGATCGGCTGAGGGGGCGTGTGTCTGTCGTCTTTGCGACCCATCAACCGGACGATGCTGCGGCGGTGTGTGACGAACTGCTGGTGCTGCATCATGGGCGCCTGGTTGCACTTGGCCGGCCGACTGAGCTCATTGCCAAAGCAGAGGGGCAGGTCTTCGAGGTATTGATCAACTCTCCAACGCTTCCCGACGATTCCAGGTATGAGCTCGTTCGAGCGGAGCGTCGCGGGGAAAATCTTCGCCTTCGTGTGGTTGGCGAACCTCCGATTGGCGCGCGGGAAGTTCCTCCCAGCATGGAAGATGCCTATATCCTGCTTACGCGGCGCCCTCGAGGCTATCACTAGGAGGCACTACTCACGCATCCGGCGGCTAGACGCACCCGTCGGCAACGTGATAGAATCCGTCCGGTCTCCCGGAGGTGGCACGTGTACGCGGTGATCGAGACGGGCGGCAAGCAGATGACCGTCCGCGAGGGCGACGTCGTCAAGGT
>JBOGSE010000779.1:0-3896 GCA_050694895.1 bacterium
CCTTCGGGTGGATAGAGCATTCCCCGCTCGATCCGCGGCGATGGGGACGCGATGTCGCGCGCGTAGCGCAGGGGGCCAAAGGTTTCGCAGGCATACGGTAGGGTGGGTACGGCCACACCCAGGTGCGCGGCGGCGGCAGTCCCCACTCCTAGCTCGGCCTGGCTGCCGATGATGCACGGGATGTCGAGCGCCCCGGCAAAGGCGAAGATGTGCGCCGCGGCCAAAAGGCCTCCGGCTTCGACGACGTACACGTTGAACACGTCCGCCGCGTCTGCGCGCGCCACCGCATAGGCATCGCGCAACGTCTGCAGGCTTTCGTCGGCCATGATCGACACGCCCGTCTGCTGGCGCAGCAGCCGCATGCCTTCGAGATTCTCGCGTCCCAGCGGCTGTTCAATCCATGCGATCTTGGCTTCGGCCGCCAGCGCGCGGATCGCGGCCGCGGCTTCGGGCACGGTCCGCCACGCCATGTTGGCGTCCAGTCTCAGTGGCACGTCGCCCACGGCCTTGGCGACCGCACGCACAGCGGCCACATCGTCGGCGAGTGCGCGGCCAACCTTGAGTTTGATTGCCCGGAACCCCGCGGCGATCCCCGCCGCCGCATCGTCGGCCATCTCCTGCGGGGATTTCTGATAGATTCCCCAGGCCAGCGGCACCGCCTCGCGGGCACGGCCTCCCAATAATTGATAGACGGGCACGCCGTGGTGCCGACCCGCCAGGTCGAGCAGCGCCATCTCGAACGCCGCTCGAATGTACGGTGCGCTCAGCTCGGCGCCAAGCGTTTCATTGATCACGTGGAGGGCTATTGGCAGCGCCAGCGGATCGAGGCCGATCAAGCGTGGGGCCACAAGTCTGCGCGCCGCATGGCAGAGCGTGAAGCCGATACGCGGATAGGTGATCGAGATCTCGCCCAGGCCTATCAGGCCAGAATCGGTCTCGATGCGCACGAGGCCGAACTCCGAGGTATCGATCGGACCGGTTGCGGTTGTGCCCGAACGGACGATCTCTTTGCGGGGAGCCCTGATGGGGATGACCTCGACGCGCGCGATTTTCACACAGGGCCTCGCGTGTGCGCACTATTCATGCCGGCACCCGCCAGCGGTTAATCACGTCCCAGTTGGGCGTGACCCCAAGCCCCGGATTCTCGGGAGGATAGAAGAGCCCGTCTTCAAGACGCAGCGGCTCCCGAATGATCGATTCGTCATACCGCAACGGGCCGACCAGGTCGCAGGTGAATGGGATGTTTGCGCAGGCGACGCCCAGGTGCGCCGCCGCGGCAGAAGCAATCTGGAGTTCGCCCATGGTCCCGATCAGACACGGCACACCCGCCGCTTCACCGATGGCGATGATCTGCTGCGCGCGCAGAAGCCCGCCGGACTCGCTGACGTACACGTTGAAGGCATCCGCCGCACGCATCTGGATCGCGGTGATGGCATCGCGCGGCGACTGGATCGACTCATCGAGGATGACCGGCACGCCCACGGCCGCGCGCACCTCGGCATGGCCGGCAAAGTCGTGCGCGGCCAACGGCTGTTCAACCATCTGAATATCGTACGGCTCGATCCGCCGGATGGCGGCGATGGCCTGTTTGGACGACCGGTAGTATTCATTGGCGTCGACGCGGATCGGGATGGTTGGTCCCAGCCGTGTGCGGGTGGCGGCGCATGCGCGCGTGTCGATATCGCCCGGGCGTCCGATCTTGAGCCGTACGCTGCGGACGCGGTGTGTCTTCACGTAATGGGCGGCCTCGGCCGCGGTCTCGTCGGGCTCCATGAAGCCCATCGTCCAGTTGAGTGGAACGGCCGGCCGGGCTTTGCCTCCGAGCAGACGATAAATCGGCAGGCCCGCGACATTGCCGGCGATATCCCACAGAGCCATATCGATCCCCGATTTCGCCTGCCGCCCGCCGGTGAGCACGCGATCCATCCGGTCGATTAGTGCCGGGATCGTGAGCGGGTCTTCGCCCACCAACGCCGGCGCCAGGTACGCGTTGACGTCGTAGGCGTGCGACGGACCAAGGCGGTAGTGCGCCAGGGCGCTACTGATCTCGCCGTACCCCGTGATCCCGGCGTCGGTCTCGATCGCGACCAGGGCGAAGTCGGAGTGGGTCAACACCGCGTTTGCGGCGGCGAACCGGTGTGAGCGTGGAGCGCGGATGGGGAAGGCCTCAACGCGGGTCATCTTCATCCATGAAGGTTTTCGTCCCGCCGATGGTGCACCCTTCAGAGGACAATTCGGACGACATCCTATCGCCCGGACTGCGTGATCGCATGACCTACGATTTGCTGCTCAAAGGCGGAACCCTGATCGATCCCGCGCGGGGCATACACGCAAAGAGCGATGTCGCATTCGCCGGCGACACCGTGGCGGCGGTCGGCGCCGACCTGCCGCGGGCGGACGCGAGGGAGGTCATCGACTGCACGAGCCGCATCGTCGCGCCCGGGATGATCGATCTCCACGTGCATGTCTTCTGGGGGGTCAGCCACTACGGCATCGAGCCCGATCCCTATTGCGTCGCCAGGGGGGTCACCACGGCCGTCGACGCCGGGTCGGCCGGCGCTGATACGTTTCCGGGCTTTCGGAAGTATGTGATCGATGTCAGCGCGACCCGCCTGTTCGCGCAGCTCAACATCTCCTCGCAGGGAATGGTGACCCGCGAGGTCGGCGAGCTCGACAACATCCAGCACGCCAGCGTGTCGAAGGCCGTCGCGATGATCGAGAAGCACCGCGACGTGATCCTCGGCGTCAAAGTGCGATTGAGTCGCCACAGCATCGTCAGCGAGGCCGCGGGCATCCGTCCGCTGCACCAGGCGCGGGAGGCCGCCGATGCCGCCGGCCTCCCGATCATGGTGCATCCCCAGACGGCGTGGTGTGACTCCCTCGACGACATCCTGGCCGTCATGCGCGACCGCGACATCCTGACTCACTGCTTTCATGGGATGACCCACGGGATCCTCAACGATGACGGCACGGTCCGGCGATCGGTCAAGGAAGCGATGGAGCGCGGTGTCGTCTTCGACGTGGGACACGGCCAGGGGAGCTTCAAGTGGGAGGTCGCCGAAGCCTCGCTCCGGCAGCGCGTGCAGCCGCAAACGATCTCCAGCGACGTACACGCCTACAACATCAACGGTCCGGTCTTCGACCTGGCCACCACCGTGAGCAAGTTTTTGCACCTCGGCCTGTCGATCGACGACGCCATCCGGAAGGTGACCGCCACGCCCGCGCAAGTCATGCGAATGGCCGACAAGATCGGCACCCTGCGTGTCGGCGCCTGGGGTGATGCGGTCGTCTTCGATCTCCAGGAAGGACGATTCGAATTGCACGATGCGCACGAGCAGGTTCGCATCGGCAGGCAGCGGCTCATCCCGACAGCCGTCGTGCGGGGAGGTCGCGTCTATGGACAGGCCGTCCGTGCAGCGCATCACGCGCGATAGGCTCACGCCGGTCTTCGATCGCCGCACGCCACCCGTGGCGACGGTGCGCCCCGGCGAGCGATTCATCGTCGAGACCGAAGACTCGCGCGGCGGGCTGACCCGCACGCCGGAGACCACCACCCCCGAATATCTGATCGCTCTGCGCAAACGCGGCTATCACGGCAACCCCGTCACCGGCCCGATCTACGTCGACGGCGCCAGACCCGGCGACACGCTGGCCGTGCACATTCACGCGCAGGAGTGTGACACCCTCGGGTACCAGGGGTACTGGCCGTGGCTCTTTCACCTCGAGGAGTTTTTCGTTAAGCCGAGCACGGTGCTGCGTGAGATCCGTGACGGCAAGGTCATCATCAGCGAGGAGATCCAGATTCCTGTGAGACCGATGATCGGCACCATCGGGGTCGCGCCGGCTCTGGAAGCCATTCTGTCCGGGGGCATGGGGCGTCACGGTGGAAACCTCGA
>JBOGSE010000780.1:0-2139 GCA_050694895.1 bacterium
TGATGACCGGCAGCGCGAGTGTCCATCCGGCGTCACGGAAGGTCGCCACGAGGCGTGGGAACGAGAACGCCTCCTCGACCGGAAAGTTGTATTTCTTCGCCTTGTAATAGACCACGGCCATCATCAGGAGCCCGCCGATCAGCCCGGGGGCGAACCCCGTCAGGAACAGCCGGGTGACCGACGTTCCAGCGATGACCGCGTACAGGATCATCGGGATGCTCGGCGGGATGATGATCGCGAGCGACGCGGTCACCGACGTGAGCGCCGCCGTGAACTGTGGCGTGTAGCCCTTCTTCACCATCGCCGGGATGATGATGCTGCCGAGCGCCGCGACGTCCGCCACCGCCGATCCGGAAATCTCGGCGAAGAACATCGAGTCCACGACGTTGACCATGGCCAGCCCGCCGCGGATGTGCCCGACGAGCGCCGAGGCCATGTTG
The DNA here is from genome assembly GCA_050694895.1 of bacterium. GTDB lineage: Bacteria > Sysuimicrobiota > Sysuimicrobiia > Sysuimicrobiales > Humicultoraceae > JBQTJP01. Next base: position 441 of record JBOGSE010000780.1, read on the forward strand.
ATGATGCGTAGCGAGATCCCCGAGGAGTTCATCAAGCCGCCGGCCAGGATGAACAGGGGGATGGCCAGCAGCGGGAACTTGGCGGCGCCGGAGAAGAGCTGCAAGGGAATCACCGCGGGAGTCGTGCCGCCGCCAAACAGCAGGGCGGCCAGGACAGCGGCGATCAGGGCGAAGGCGATCGGCACCCGCATCGCCGACAGAAACACGATGATGCCGATGACGGCGCCGCTCACGACCGCGAGGGACGCAGCAGGCCCGCGAGCCGCCGCAGGCCGATTACGAACATGAGGCCGCCGCCGATAGGGATCGCGCTGTAGATCCAGGACAGCCGCACCCATCGGATCGAGACGGCGCTGTCAAACGACGCCGCCTGAACGAGGGACCATCCGTAATAGAAGAGCGCCGCCTGGATGATGAGGATGACCACCTCGGCGAAGATGCCGACCCATCGCTGCGCCCGCGCCGGCAGATACTCGACGAGGGTCTCAAAGCCGATGTGGGCGTCGCGATGCGAGGCGAGCACCGAGCCGTAGAAGGTCAGCCAGACCAGCAGGAACTCCGCGAACTCGTCGTACCAGGGCAGCGCGCGCTCGATAGCGTACCGGTAGAACACCCCCATGAGGACGATGACCGCCATCCCCACGAGCAGGATTGTGCAGTAGATCTCGAGGACCGCGACCAGCACGTCGGTCACGCGCGCGAGACCAGTCCGGGGCACGGAAGCCTCCGCGCCCCGAAGCTCTGTGTGCTCTGCGGCCACCGGTCAGCGCGTCGACTGGATCATCCTGACCAGTTGGGCGCCGTTGGGGACGGTTCTGGCAAACTCGTCGTAGATCTTCTCGGACGCGGCGATGAACGCCCGCTTGTCCACCTCGTTCACCGCCAGCCTGGGGTTGGCCTTCTTCATCTCGTCGACGAGGCTGTTGTCCAGGCGGTCACCCTGGGTCCGCGCGTAGTCCCCGACCTCCTCCGCGATCCGCCGCAGCGCGATCCGCGTGTCTGCCGGCACCGTCTGCCACCAGCGCTCCCCGGCGGCGGGATACGCCGGGGTGTAGACGTGCCCGGTGAGAGAGAGGAACCGCTGGACTTCGTGGAACTTGGCGCCCCAGATCTGCGCGAGGGGGTTTTCCTGCGCGTCCATCACGCCGGTCTGCAGCGCGGAGAACACCTCAGCGAAGGCCATCGGCGTTGGGTTCGCGCCGTACGCCTCGAACATCTTCTGCCGCCACACTCCGCGCGGGATGCGCAGTTTGATGCCGCGGAGGTCCTCCGGCTTGTTGATCGCCCGACGGTTGTTGGTGACGTGCCGGAACCCGTTCTCCCAGTAGGCCAGCAGGCGTAGCCCCTGGAGGGCGACCGGATCGAAGAGCATGCGCTTCAATTCGGCATTCTCTGAGACCGCTTTCATGTGCCGGTGGCTCGTGATGATGTACGGCATCTCGAAGACGCCGTAAGCATCTGTCACCGAAGACATGATTGTCGACGGCATGAACATCTCCAGGGCGCCAACCCGCACACCCCGGATCATGTCTTCATCGGTCCCGAGCTGGCTCGAATGGAAGACCCGCATCTCCACCCGAGCCCCCAGCTCGCTGTTGACACGCTTGGCGTACTCGCTGGCGGTAAGGTCGAACAGCGAGCCCGGGAAGCCGACGTGACCGAACCGAATGATCATGCGCTGCTGAGCGCCCGCCTGAGG
>JBOGSE010000781.1:0-14429 GCA_050694895.1 bacterium
CGCACAATGAGCCGCCCGGGCTGGACCTGCAGCTCGACCTCTTCCGGCAACTCGGCCTGCTCCAATAAGGCCCGCGGGACCCGGATGCCCTGGGAGTTGCCAATGCGCACAATACGTGTCTTGGTAGACATTGTAATTACATTGTAATCACAGTTTGACTGGTCTACAAGACTGTTGCGGCGGCAGGCTAACTCATGATCAAACCGGTCGGCCTAACACCCCCCTCTGGGTCAGCCTAACGCGACAGCGTGGCTGAAGCCATTACCCCGACCGGCCCAGACTCCAAGGGTTCCGCCGCCCGGACCGCCTTCGGGGGGTATTATACTGCGCGCGTGGCGAACGAATCCTCTGGTGTGTAGCACCTGCTACTCGGCGCGTCTCAAAGGAGAAACGACATGGAACCGATCGTCCTGTTCGTGCAGCCCGCCTGAGCGACGTGCGCTGCGGTCAAGGAGTTCCTTGGCCAAACCGGGTTGCCGTTTGAAACCTACGAAGTCCGCCAGGATCCCGAGGGTCGCCGGAGATGGGAGTCTGCAGGCCAGCCGCCCGTGCCCGCGGTCATGGTCGGAGGACGGGTGACGAGCCTGTACCATCCCGTCCAGCTCTGCTCGATTCTCAACCTTCCGGCCCCGGCCACGCAGGAGGCCACGCGGCTCGCCTGGGACATCGCCACAATCCTCGAAGCATGGATCAGGCACGTGCGGGAGCTCGACTGGGGCCTCTTAACGACGCCGACCCCCGCCCGCGGGCGCACGCTACGGGAACTGATCGTCAACGTCTTCCATCCGATCGAGCTGCTCTCACAGTCCTGGTCGACCGGCACCTTCGCCTGGCATCCCGACCGCGATGTCGAGCGCGTCGAGCGACTCGGCGACAAGGACACGATAGTCCGGTATGCGGGGACAATCCACCAGGGGTGGACGACGTTCGTCCTCGAGACAGGCGACCGGGAGCTGGCCAGCCGGGACCCCGTTATCGACTCGCCCCGCGGCGCTCTGCCCTACTCGGCCCTGCTGAGCGCGCAGCGATGGCACGCCGCCTTTCACTACCGCCAGCTCACTCTCTTTCTCGCTGGAGAGGGGTTGACGCTCTCTGAGCCGCTGGCTCTCGACCGCTTCGCCGGCCTTACGCTTCCCGCGGATGTGTTCTGACTAACCCTCACGAGAAAATGAGTTCCAGGTCAAGGATGAAGCCGGGGAGAATAGGATCAAGCGAAACGGACCGCGCGGACTCCAGAATCTGCGGCTCCTGGCTCGGCGCATAGATCTCAACCGCGCGGCGCTCAGGGTCGATCAGCACCGCGAGCCGAGCGCCGTTGCCAAGATAGGACAGCATCTTCGCACGCAGGTCCGCCAGCCCGTCAGTCCACGAACGCACCTCAAAGACCGCGTCGGGGCACAATGGGACAAGTCCCCGTTGCTCTTGAGCGGTGAGCGCTTCCCAGCGCTCCCGCCGCACCCAAGATGCGTCGGGAAGGAACAACGATCCATCGGGCATCCGGAAGCCTGTCGAAGGACTGAACGCTTTCCCGCCGCTGTGCACCCTGGCCCAATCGCCGAGCTGCCTGCAGAGCTCGAGTTCTTGCCATCCCGCCTCACCGCCGGCTGGCGTCACGAGCAGCTCCCCGGCGGTACTGCGTTCGAACTTGAACCCGGGGTTGCGCCTGGAGATCTCGACGATCTCCTCGTCGCTTGGTGGAGCGGGCAGCTTGAGGCTGATCGCCACGGCAGGCCTCCTAGTCCAGCGTGACCAGATCTTAGCATGTTCCATGAGTCTTATCGGCGTATGAGGTGCTGTTTGCAGGTATCCAGAAGTGCAATGGGTCTGAGTGCGATCCCGTGAGGGCAAACGAGTGAGTGAGTAGACAACCTCTCTAGCTCTTTAGGCAACCCGGTGGCTAGCAGATGCAGCTTATCGAGGGAGTGCCCGTCTATTCCGCGACCGATCTCGTGGGCTTCCTCGCCTGCGAACATCTGACCGCGCTCGAGCGGGCGGCGCTGAGCGGCCTCGTGGAGCGTCCCAACCGACTCGATCCCGAGCTAGACATCATTCGCCGTCGCGGAGTCGAACACGAGGCGCGGTACTTGGCCGAGCGCAGCGACGAGGGGCAAAGCGTCGTGACTATCGACCCGGATGGTTACGAGGTCGAGGCCGGCGATAGGCTGCGCGCAGCAGCGGCGGCCACCGAGCACGCCATGGCAAGCGCCCGAGACGTCATCTACCAGGCCACCTTCTTCGACGGCCGTTGGCGCGGGCATGCCGACTTCCTGGTACGGGTGGACTCACCTGACCGCCGGAGCCGCTGGGGGCCCTACCACTACGAGGTGGTGGATACGAAGCTAGCGCGGCACGTCAAGGCCGGGGCTGTGCTCCAACTGTGCACCTACGTCGAGCTACTGACCGCGATGCAGGGTGTGCAGCCGGAGTCCATGTATGTTGCGCTCGGAGGATCGTCCCGTATGGTCAAAAAACTCCGCGTCGACGACTACATGGCCTACTACCGCGCAGTGAAGGCGCGCTTCGAGGCCGCCGTCGGTCCGGATGCGCCGCAGCCGGCTTACCCGCCGCCGCTGACCTACCCGGAACCCGTCGAGCACTGCGAGGTCTGTCGCTGGAGCGCCGAGTGCGAGGCACGCCGGCACGCGGACGATCACGCCAGTCTCGTCGCCGGCAGCACCCGACGGCAGCGCAAGGCGCTCGCCGCACGGGGAGTGACGACGCTCGAGGCGCTAGGTGAGCTCACACTGCCCATGATCCCTCCCCTGGACGGGGCGAGCCCGGCGGCGTTGACGCGAATCCGCGAACAGGCGCGCCTTCAGCTCGAAGGGCGCCGGGCCGGACGGCTGAAGTACGAGTTGCTGCTCCCACCCGCCGGCGAGGCCGTGGATCCGGAGCGCGGCCTGGCTACGCTGCCCGAGCCGTCGGCCAGCGACCTGTTCCTGGACATCGAGGGAGACCCGTACGCCTTCGACGACGGTCTCGACTATCTGTTCGGCGTCATGGACAGCAACGGCGACTTCCACGCATTCTGGTCGCGCGACGGCAACGGCGAGTTCTCCCTCGCCGGTGAGAAGCGCGCGTTCGAGCAACTGATCGACTTCGTGATCGCGCGGCTGGATCGCGACCCGACACTCCACGTCTACCACTACGCCCCCTATGAGCCGACTGCGCTGAAGCGTCTGATGGGTCGCCATGCGACGCGTGAGGACGAGGTCGACCGGCTGCTGCGTGGCGGCGTGCTGGTTGATCTGCACCGCGCCGTGCGGCAGGGGCTGCGGGCCAGCGTCGAGAGCTACTCGATCAAACGCATCGAGCCGCTCTACGGCTTCACGCGCGAGATCGACCTGCGAGACGCTGGGAGCGCCATTGCCGCATTCGCGGAGTGGCTCGAGCTTGGCGATGGAGAGCGGCCCACAGCCGACCATCTGGCACGAATCGAGGCCTACAACCGCGACGACGTCGAGAGCAACCGCCGCCTGCGCGACTGGCTCGAGGAGCGGAGAACCGAGCTCGGTCAGCTTACCGGCCAGCCGGTGCCGCGGCCAACCGCCCGCGTCAGTGAGCCTTCTCCCGATTTGACGGAGACACAGCGGCGGGTGGCTGCTCTAGCCGCACGCCTCACCGACGGCGTCCCCGCCGACCCCGCAGATCGCAGCCCGGAGCAGCAGGGCCGCTGGCTGCTTGCGCAATTACTCTCCTGGCATCGTCGCGAGGAGAAGTCCACCTGGTGGGAGTTCTTCCACCTTATGGGCTTGAATGCCGACCAGCTCGTGGAAGAGGGCGATCCGCTTGGCGGACTGGAGCCCGATGGTCCGATCGGGGAACCCACCGGTAAGAAGACGATGAAGCAAGTATGGCGCTATCGCTATCCGGAGCAGGACCACGACATCAGGGCCGGCATGGATGTTTTTGACCCAGCGTTGGCCCAGGCTCGGCCGAATGCCGCTCCGTGGGACTGGCAGGTGGGCACCGTAGAGTCCATCGACGTCGCCGCGCGCACCGTCGATGTGAAGCGCCCAATCGGCCCGGGAACCTCGCATCCAACGGCGCTGGTGCCGCTCGTGCTCTACCAGACGCGAGAGCAGCAGGCCGCGCTGATGCGAATTGGCGAGTGGGTGGCCGACCATGGCCTCGAGCGGCCGGACGGACCGTACCTCGCCGGACGAGATCTTGTCCTGGGGCTGCCACCCCGCGTTGGACAGTCCCCCCGCGAGCCGCTGAAGCGTGCTGGTGAAACCGCCCTCGATGCCGCCCGCCGCCTGATCCTTGCTCTGGAGCGCGGCACGCTGGCGATCCAGGGGCCGCCCGGGTCGGGCAAGACCTATACGGGCGCGCGCATGATCGCCGAGCTGCTCCGGGCGGGCCGAACGGTGGGAATCTGCGCGACGAGCCACAAGGTCATCGGCCTTCTCCTCGAGGAGGCCATCAAGGCGGCGACCAAGGAGGGCGTTGACGTCCGCCCGATGCAGCGCGCCGACGAGGACGACTTCTGCGGCCACCCGGCCGTCCGCCGCGCCGACGATAACCATTCGGTGCGCGAGGCATTAACTGCCGGCGAGTTCAACCTCATCGGCGGCACGGCATGGCTGTGGTCGCGGCAGGAAATGGCTGAAGCGGTAGATGTCTTGTTCGTCGATGAGGCCGGTCAGATCTCATTGGCCAACGTCCTGTCGATCTCGCAAGCAGCGCGCGCGCTCGTCCTGCTGGGCGACCCTCAGCAGCTCGAGCAGCCGTTGAAGGGCTCACATCCTCCCGGCGCGGATCGCTCGGCGCTGGCTCACCTACTTGGATCGGCTGCCACTATGCCACGGGATCGTGGGCTCTTTCTCGAGACCACCTGGCGGCTCCATCCGGCGCTGTGCCGGTTTACGTCAGAGACCTTTTACGATGGCAGGCTTTGCCCCGAGCCGCACCTAGCCGGCCAGGAGATCCGCTCGACGCCCCCTTTCGGCAGCGTTGGTCCGCGGCTCGTCGAAGTTGCACATGTCGGAAATGACATTGAGTCGGTCGAGGAAGCGGAGAAGATCGCGCAGCTCGCCCAGGCGCTTGTGGACGGTGGCGCATTCTGGATCGACCAGCATGGCCAGCGGCAACCCATCGGCTGGCACGATCTGCTTATCGTTGTCCCGTACAACGCTCAGGTGGGTGCCATCTGCCGCCTCCTGCCTCACGCGAGAGTCGGGACCGTAGACAAGTTCCAGGGCCAAGAGGCGCCCATCAGTTTGTACTCGATGGCCACCTCGTCACCGGAAGACGCTCCGCGCGGCATGGACTTCTTGTACAGCCGTAATAGACTCAACGTGGCCACCTCGCGCGCGCGGTGCGTTGCCGTGGTGGTCGCCTCGCCGGAGCTTCTGCGGGTCCGTGCCCGGACGCCAAAGCAGATGCGGCTCGCGAATGCGCTCTGCCGCTTCGTGGAACTGGCCAGTCACGTCAGCTTCTGATCTCGTTCGCCAGGAACCCAGCAGGTCTCTAACGATGCGATCGTGCTCGACGCGCCACATGAATGGATAGCCGACAGGACGGGTCGCCTCGAACTCCCGGAATCCTAGCGATTGTGCCAATAATATTGAAGGAGGCCAGTCTGAGCTGCGGCACGTGGTTCTGAAACCGGATGAGTATGGGCACACCATTCTGGGTTACCCTTTTGGCAACGGTGATCGCCATGCTTCGCCAAGCGAACCATCTGGGCTGGCCAAAGTTGACCCAGATGTGGGCACGCGCGCCAGACGTGCACTTTAGCGCATGAACCTGACCGACTTCCAGGCCAAGTACTTCGCCCATGAGCTCACCAAACGCTGCGCGTCCGACAACATCGAGAAGCTCGTATCGGTGCTCGCCGACGCGCAAGTCGATCTGAATCCGCATCAGGTGGAGGCCGCTCTCTTTGCCTTCCGGAGTCCCTTCTCTAAGGGCGCGATCTTGGCGGACGAGGTCGGTCTGGGAAAGACCATCGAGGCAGGCCTATTGCTTGCCCAAAGATGGGCTGAGCGCAAGCGGCGTCTCCTGGTCATCGTTCCGGCCAATCTCCGCAAGCAGTGGAGTCAGGAGCTGGTCGACAAGTTCTATCTCCCCTCCGTCATCCTGGAGACCCGCAGCTTCAATGAGGCGATCCGCGCCGGCAACCTCAACCCCTTCCAGCTGGACGCGATTATCATCTGTTCCTACCATTTCGCGCGGAACAAGGAGCCCTATCTTCGGCAGACCCCCTGGGATATGGTCGTCATCGACGAAGCGCACCGGCTCCGCAACGTCTACAAGAACTCAAGCAAGATCGCACTCGCGATCAAGCAGGCCGTGGCCCCTTTCCCCAAGGTGCTCCTCACGGCTACGCCGCTCCAGAACACGCTGCTGGAACTCTACGGTCTGGTCAGCATCGTGGACGACTTCGCCTTCGGCGACATGAAGAGCTACCGGACGCGATTTGCGCGTCTGGGCAACGACGCCGACTTCGCAGAGCTGAAGGAACGCCTGAAGCCTCTCTGCAAGCGCACGCTTCGCCGGCAGGTCCTGGAGTACGTGAAGTACACCAATCGGCATGCCCTCGTGCAGGAGTTTGTGCCGTCCGAGGAGGAACAGCGGCTCTACGATTTGGTCTCGGGCTACCTGCAACGGCCCACGCTCTACGCCCTTCCGGCCAGCCAACGCCAGCTCATGACGCTGATCCTGCGCAAGCTCCTCGCCTCGTCCACCTATGCCATCTCGGGTACGCTCGAAGGTCTGGTTCATCGACTGGAGGCTGCGGAGGCTGCCGCGACGGCCGTGGATGCTCCGCCCGAAGAGCTGCCCGCAGACTGGGAGGACCTTGACGAGTTGGCCGACGAGTGGGAAGAGGACGGCGACAATCCTACCCAGCCGGAAGGGACGCACCTCACGCGCGAGCAGCTGGCAGAGCTACGGCAGGAAGTGGCGCAGCTCAAGCAATTCCATGCCCTCGCCAAGTCGATCCTCAGGAACTCGAAGGGTGAGGTCTTGCTGACCGCCCTGCGTCGCGGCTTCGCCGCCGCCGCCGAGGCCCAACAGAGCCAGGGGGCCGCAACGCTTCAGCAGAAGGCGGTCATCTTCACCGAGTCCCGCCGCACTCAGGAGTACCTGTTCCGCGTGCTCCAGCAGACTGAGTTCGCCGGCAAGGTGATGCTCTTCAACGGGACGAACAACGATCCCACTTCTAAGGCGATCTACCAGCGATGGCTTGCGCAGCACGCCGGCACCGACCGCGTCTCGGGTTCGCCCAGCGCCGACATGCGCGCCGCGCTGGTCGAGCACTTCCGCGACCACGCGGCCATCCTCATCGCCACCGAGGCCGCGGCCGAGGGCATCAACCTCCAGTTCTGCAACCTGGTGGTCAACTATGACCTCCCCTGGAACCCGCAGCGCATCGAGCAGCGCATCGGCCGTTGCCACCGCTACGGCCAGAAGTTCGACGTGGTGGTGGTGAACTTTCTCAACAAGAAGAACGCCGCCGATCAGCGCGTGTACGAGCTTCTCGCCGAGAAGTTCCGGCTCTTCAGTGGGGTCTTCGGCGCCAGCGACGAGGTGCTCGGCGCGGTGGAATCGGGCGTGGACTTCGAGAAGCGCATCGCTGCCATCTACCAGCAGTGCCGCACGCTGGAGCAGATCCAGTTCGAGTTCGACCAGCTCCAGCGCGAGCTGGAGGTCGAGATCGCCGCCGGCCAGCGCGACGCCCGCGAGAAGCTCCTCGACAACTTCGACCAGGAGGTCGTGGAGAAGGTGCGGATCGAGAGCCACGACGTGCTCGACCGCTTCAACGAGCAGCTCTGGCGGCTCACCCGGCACCTGCTCACAGAACACGCGCACTTCGACGACCACCGCTACAGCTTCACCCTGCACACCAACCCCTTCCCCGGCGAAAACATCCACCCGGGGCCGTACCGCATGGCCAAGGGCGTGGAGGACGCCAACACTTACCGGGTCGGTCACCCTCTCGCGCAGCGCGTGCTCGAGCGCGGCAAGGTCCTCACTGGGCCGCCCGCCGAAGTTACTTTCCAGTACACTGGCTCCGGGAAGAACATCGCCGTCCTGGAGCCCCTCGTCGGCCAGCGCGGCTGGCTCCTGTGCACGCGCCTCACCCTGAATGCACTGGAGACGGAGGAGCTGCTCCTCCTCTCCGGCCTGACCGACGACGGGGCGGCCCTGGGCGATACCCAGTGCCGCCGGCTATTCGATCTCCCGGCAGTCCGGGGCGCCGACTGCGAGATCCCCACCGGCATCGCGGCCACGTTGGACGAAGCCCAGGCGCGCCGCCGCCAGGCGCGGCTGGAGGAAACGGCCATCCGGAACGGGCGCTGGTTCGACACCGAGATGGACAAGCTCGACCGCTGGGCCGAAGACCGTCGCGCCTCGCTCAAGGCCGAGCTGGCGGAGCTGGATGAAGCACTGAAGGAAGCGAAGAAGGCCGCCCGCCTTGCCCCGACGCTCCCGGAGAAGCTGGAGCGGCAGCGCGCAACGCGTACTCTGGAAGCGAAGCGCGAAGAAGCGTGGCGCCTATGACCAGGCCAGCCGTGAGATCGACCGGCAGAAGGATACCCTGCTCGACGAGATCAGCCAGCGGCTGGAGCAGCGCGTGGAGCAAGAACCCCTGTTTGCCTTACGATGGCAGTTGGTCTGAGAGAAGAACGCATGATGACGGAAGGCCAGGACATGACCGATCAACCCGAAAAGCTCGACCCGCGCTCACACGACATCGCCGAGGACAAGCGGCAGGAGTTGCTGCGCCTATTCCCAGAGGTCCGCACCGAAAGCGGCAAGCTCGACTTCGAGCGACTGAAGCGGGCGCTGGGCGAGGCGGTGGACGCTGGCAAGGAGCGCTACGGCATGAACTGGCCGGGCAAGGCCGATTGCTTCAAGGCGATCCAGACGCCGAGCCTCGGCACCCTGCGCCCCTGCCCGGAGGAGAGCGTCCACTTCGACACCACCGAGAACCTGATCATCGAGGGTGACAACCTCGAGGTGCTCAAACTCCTGCAGAAGTCGTATCTGGGCAAGGTCAAGATGATCTACATCGACCCGCCTTACAACACAGGCAACGACTTCATCTACCCCGACAACTACAGCGAGAGCTTGCAGACCTACCTAGAATACACTGGGCAGGTGGATGCGGAGGGGAAGAAGTTCAGCACCAACACCGAAGCCGACGGCCGCTTCCACTCCAAGTGGCTGAACATGATGTACCCGCGGCTGTATCTGGCGCGGAATCTGCTGACCTCCAACGGTATTGTTTTTATCAGTATTGATGATGGAGAGGTAGAGAACCTGCGAAGGCTTTGTAATGAGATCTTCGGGGAGGAAGTCTTTGTTGCCCAATTCGTTTGGAAGTCCCGCGTCAGCGAAGACACCCGCGCGAAGACCGGCGTATCCACCGACCATGAGTACATAGTGTGCTATCGTGCGTCAGATTCCCAAGCACTGCGCGGCTCCCAGAAGGATCTATCCAAGTTTGCGAATCCCGACAATGACCCACGTGGCCCGTGGAGGAGCGCAGACTTAACGGGGCTGGCAGCAAAGGAGGCACGCCCGAACCTGCATTACGATTTGGTTGATCCGGCGACTGGGGTCAGCTACGGCTGCCCACCGAAAGGCTGGCGGTTTGATCCCAATACAATGGAGGCCAAAATCGCTGAGGGCAGGATTCTGTGGCCCGCAAGTGCGGACGGTCGACCGCGGCACAAGCTGTTCCTGAACGAAATGGAGAGTCAGTTCAAGAATCTTTCGTCCGTGCTGCTGGATGCAAACACGGCGCAAGGCACGAGGGAACTCATCGAACTCTTCGGAGAAGATGTCATCCCTTTTCCGAAGCCGTCATCGCTCCTACGGCTGCTTGTCGAGCAGGCAACTGAGGCTGATGACGTTGTCCTCGACTTCTTCGCAGGTTCAGGCACTACGGCCCACGCTGTGCTCGACGTGAACAAGCAGGATGGCGGCAACCGCAGGTTCATCCTTGTTCAGCTCCCCGAGCCCACGGGGCGTGAGAACTTTCCGACCATCGCCGATATCACTAAGGAGCGCGTGCGCCGCGTCATCAAGAAGCTGAACGACGAGGACGCGGGCAAGCTCGACCTCGACATCGCGAAGAAGCAAGACCGCGGCTTCCGTGTCTTCAAGCTAGCTGAGTCCAACTTCAAGCCCTGGAACGCCGAGGTACCGCACGACGCAGCGGCCCTGGAGCGCCAACTCGAGCTGCATGTAGACCACATCCGCGAGGGCCGCACGGCCGAGGACCTGCTCTACGAGGTCCTGCTCAAGAGCGGCTTCCCGCTGACCACGCCGGTAGAGACGCTGACGTTGGCCGGCAAAACGGTCCACAGCGTCGCAGGCGGCGCGCTCTTCATCTGCCTGGAGCGCGAATTGACGCTGGAGCTGGTCCGCGCTACGGCTGAGCGCAAGCCCGAGCGCGTGGTCTGTCTAGACGAAGGCTTTGCCGGCAACGACCAGCTCAAGGCCAACGCCGTGCAGATCTTCAAGACTAAGGGCGTCACCAGCTTCAAGACGGTGTGAGAGGGTCGGCCGCATGAAACTCCAGTTCGACCCCAACCAGCAGTTCCAGCTCGAAGCCGTGGCGGCCGTCACCGATCTCTTCGACGGACAGCCCCAGGGCGCGCCGGAGTACGCCGTCATCAACTTGGGCGATCTGGGCGGCCTGTTCGCCGGGCAGGACCGCACCGAGTTGGGCGTGGGCAACCGACTGCTCTTGGCCGAAGACAAGCTCGCCGCCAACACGCGCGCCGTGCAGACCACCAACGACATCGAGGTGCCCGACCCGAGCGCCGCCCTCGAGGCGTGGGAGCTGTTCGACGGCCCGGCCAACCAGTCCCGCGGTTGCCCGCACTTCTCGGTGGAGATGGAGACCGGCACGGGCAAGACCTACGTCTACCTGCGCACGATCTTCGAGTTGTCCCGGCGCTACGGCTTCCAGAAGTTCATCATCGTTGTGCCCAGCGTGGCCATCCGCGAGGGCGTGCTCAAGAACATCGAGATCACCCGTGAGCACTTCCGCGCGCTCTACAACAACCTGCCTTTCGAGCACTTCGTCTACGATGCCAGGAAGGTCAGCCGGCTGCGCCAGTTCGCCACCAGCAACACGCTGCAGATCCTGGTCATCAACATCGACGCCTTCCGCAAGAACTTCACTGGCACCGAAGAAGAGCAGAAGAGCAACGTCATCTACAAGGAGAGCGATAAGCTCTCGGGCCACCAGCCCATCGAGTTCGTGCAGGCGGCGCGGCCCATCGTCATCATCGACGAGCCGCAGAGCGTGGACTCGACCGACAAGGCACAGGAGGCGATCAAGGCGCTGAACCCTCTCTGCACCCTGCGGTACTCGGCCACGCACCGGAACCCCTACAACCTGGCCTACCGCCTCGACCCCGTGCGCGCCTTCGAGCTCAAGCTGGTCAAGCAGATCGTGGTGGCCAGCGCCGTGGCCGAGGGGGCGGCCAACGACGCCTTCGTACGGGTGGAGACGATTGACTACAAGAAGGGTATCAAGGCCAATCTGCGCATCCACGTGCAGACGGCGGAGGGGCCGAAGGAGAAAGCGGTCACCGTCAAGAACGGCGCGGATCTGTTCGCGCTCTCGAACGAGCGGGCCGACTACACGCAAGGCTTCTCGGTGGCCGAGATTAACGCCGAGCCGGGCAACGAGTTCATCCGCTTCAGCAACGGTCGCACCCTGCGCCTCGGCGAGGAGATGGGCGGCATGCGCGAGGACGTGTGGCGCGCCCAGATCAAGCACACGATCAAGCGCCACCTGGAGAAAGAGCTGCAGGTCCGTGCCCGCGGCATCAAGGTGCTGAGCCTCTTCTTCATCGACCGCGTCGCCAACTATCGCGACTACGACGCCGCAGGCCAGCCCGTCAAGGGCAAGTTCGCCGAAGCGTTCGAGGCGGAGCTCGCGGCGCTGGCGGAGGAGGAGCGGTTCCGCGAGCTGGAGTGGCTGAAGCAGCCGATGGACAAGCTGCACAACGGCTACTTCGCCCAGGACAGGAAGGGCGTGCTTAAGGACACGCGCGGCGACACCCAGGCCGACGACGAGGTCTACAACCTGATCATGAAGGAGAAGGAGCGGCTGCTCTCGCTGGACGAGCCGCTGCGCTTCATCTTCAGCCACTCGGCGCTGCGCGAGGGCTGGGACAACCCCAACGTCTTTCAGATCTGCACGCTCAACGAGACCAAGAGCGCGGTCAAGAAGCGGCAGGAGATCGGCCGCGGCCTGCGCCTGCCCGTGGACCAGAGCGGCCTGCGCGTCTTCGACGAGTCGGTGAACAAGCTCTACGTGATGGCGAACGAGAGCTACGAGGAGTTCGCTAGCGCCCTGCAAACCGAGTACGAGGAAGACTGCGGCGTGACCTTCGGCAGGGTGCCGCTTCTGGCCCTGGCCAAGCTGACCCGCGTGGTGGACGGCCAGGAGCAGCCCGTCGGACGCGAAGCTGCCGAGGCGATCCGAGCGGCGCTGGTCGGGCAAAGGATGCTCGATACCGATGACCGCATCCAGCCGGCATTCGATCCGAAGCGCAAGGACTTCACGCTCGAGCTGCCCGAAGCCCACCGGGATCTGGCGCCGGCCGTCATCGACCTGCTGTCGGCCTACCAGATCGAGCGGCACATCCGCAGGGACCGGGACGAGGGGGTGAACCGGCTGAAGAAGGAGGTCACGGTCAGCCCCGAGTTCCAGGCGCTCTGGGACCGGATCAAGCCGAAGACCACCTACCGGGTCGAGTTCGAGACGGATGTCCTGGTGCAGCGAGCGGTCGGTGCCGTGAAGCGCATGGAGCGGATCGAGAAGCCGCGCATCCGCGTCAGTGCCGGACATCTCGGCGTCGAGAAGGGCGGGGTCACCGCCGCCGCGATAAGCGTGGCTGAAGAACAGGTGGAGTACGGCAACCGCCCGCTGCCCGACCTCCTGGCCTACCTGCAGAACGAGACCGAGCTCACCCGGTCCACGCTGGTGCGCATCCTCAGGGCGTCTGGCCGGCTGGGCGTGTTCTTCGACAACCCGCAGCGCTTCATGGACGCCGTGGCTTCGATCCTCAAGCACGAGCTGCACCGGCTGCTGGTGGACGGGATCAAGTATGAGCGGATCGACGCCTCAGGTTCGGAAGCGGAATGGGAGATGCTGCTCTTCAAGAACGAGGAGCTGATCAACTACCTGACGTCCCTGCAGGTAGAGAAGTCGGTCTACGAGTACGTCCCATACGATTCGGAGGTGGAGCGCGAGTTCGCCCGGCGTTTGGACGAGCGCGAAGACATCAAGCTCTTCGTGAAGCTGCCCGGTTGGTTCGAGATCCACACGCCCGTCGGCAAGTACAACCCTGACTGGGCGATCCTCAAGCACGACGGACAGGCCCTCTATCTGGTGCGCGAAACCAAGGGAACGCGCGAGTTCCTGAAGCTGCGTACCAGTGAAGCGGACAAGGTGCGGTGCGGACAGAAGCACTTCGAGACACTGGGCGTACCCTTTGCAGTAGCGGTGACAGCGGATGAAGTATAGGGTCCGCCAGATCTAGTTGCCCGTAACGTCTGAATCGGTAGTCATGGTGATTCGGTGAGAGGGATCTCGATAGACCCATCGGATCGGCCGAGCCGTGCGATTGTGGTGGCGGATGTAGCGCATGATCTTTCGGCGCAAATCGCCGACCGAACTGAAGATGCCGCGCGCGATCAAGTCTCGTTCCATCTTCGAGAACCAGAGTTCGATCTGGTTGAGCCACGACGCATAGGTCGGGGTGAAGTGCAGATGCACGTGGGGGTGCGCCGCCAAGAATTCCGCCACCCGCTTGGTCTTGTGCGTCGAGAGATTATCGAGGATGACATGAATCTCCTTCCCTCGGGGCTGCGCCGCGACCACCGTCGCGAGGAAGTCGACGAACACGGCGCTGGTGTGGCGGGGCACGGTCTGCCCCAGGACTGTCCCGGTCTGGGTATTCAGCGCCGCCAGCAGCGACACGGTGCCGTGTCGGTAATATTCAAACCCATGCCGCTCCGCACGCCCCGGCGAGAGCGGGAGGACCGGGTGGAAGCGGTCGAGGGCTTGAATCGCGCTCTTCTCGTCGAAGGCAAACACGGGCCGCATGCTGCGGCGGGTTCAGGTAGAGGCCAATGATATCGGCCGCCTTCGTCTCGAAGTCGGGGTCAGTCGACGCCATGTACCGGCGAAACCGGTGTGGCTGCAGGCCGGCCCGCGCCCAGACGCGCGCCACCATCATGTGACTGACGCCCAGGACCTTGGCCAGTTTGCGGGTGCTCCAGTGGGTCGACCCGTCCGGCGGAGGCTGGCGTGTGCGGCCCAGAATCCGCGCTTCCAGTTGCGGCGTCAAGATGCGTGGCGGCTGGCCTCGATACCGCGAGCCCAGCCCCGCCACCCCTGTCAGGACAAAACGCGCTTTCCATCGGCTGATGTAGGAGGGAAAGGA
>JBOGSE010000782.1:0-3262 GCA_050694895.1 bacterium
CGCCATGCCTGGCGCACCTCGAGAAGGGCGCGCAGCGCGGTCAGGGTAGGATCGCAGACATCCACGTGCGTGCGGATGTGGGTGACGCCGCAGGCCAGCATCCACTTGATCGCCTGATTGGCGCGCCGCACGACGTCGTCATGGGTGAGGCTCTTGACCCGTTCCCCCCAGATCTCGATGCCCTCGAACAGCGACCCTGTCGTGTTGTAGCGGGGATCGCCGACCGTCAGGACGGCATCCAGGTGGATATGGGTCTCGATCAGGGACGGGGTGACGAGCCCGCCGGCGGCATCGATCTCGACCGCGGCTCGGCCGGTGATCGCCGGCGCGATGCTGACAATCCGGTCGCCGCGGACAGCGATATCAACGGGCCGGTCCCACCCGGCCACAGCCGCGCGCCGCACGATCAGGTCCATGAGGTCGGCGTGGACTTAGGCTTTGGTGGTAGGTTTCCCTTCCGTAAGACGGGGGAAGTCGCGATGGTGCTGCTCTCTGCGTGAAGCGGCGGCCGGAGCGAGTGCCCCGGCTTCGGGCCGCGAATTTCTTGGGCAGGCATGACGCCGCTCCCGCCGAAGAACCTCCCGCCGAGTTGACGCAACACGTCAGCTGAGGAGGGAAGAGCGCATGAAGTCGTTTGATTTGTCCCGGGCGCGGGTGCTCGACTTGTCGCAGAACTTCAGCGTCGACTCCCCGCCGTTCGCCTATTACGAGGGCCCCACAATCAAATGGGTCAAGAAGATGGCCTTCGAGGGCGTGAACGCCCAGCATATCAGCAGCACCAACCACATCGCCACGCACCTGGACTCACCGCTGCACTTCAACGATCCAGGTCCCGACGTCGCGGGCATCCCCATCGGGTCCCTGGTGGGGCCGGCGTGCATTGTCGACCTCCAGCAGTTTGGGATCGGCGACTACGATATCTATGGGGCGAAGCACTTCGAGGAGTGGGAGAAGAAGTACAATATCAAGATCGAGCGCGGCGACATCCTGGTCATCCACACCGGCTACCACGCCTACTACAACGAGGACTGGTCACCGGCCACGAAGGCCCAGCACGCAGACGCCCGCGCCGATCTGCCGCGGGCGTTCTTGCGGCACCCCGGCCCGCGCGCCGACTTCTGCGACTGGGTGCTCGACCGCGGCATCCGCTGGATGGCGATCGACGCCATCTCGACCGATCATCCATTTAATACAAAGGTGCGGGATGCCCGGCGCGACCTGGTGCCCGAAGTCGAGGCCAAGATCGGGATGTCGATGGACGAGGCCTTTCCCTGGCCGAAAGACTACCAGGCGACGCACACGAAGCTTTTTCCCAGGGGCGTCTTTCACATCGAGAACGTCGGCGGTGAGGTCGATCTCGTCCTCAACCAGCGCGTCTGGGTCGGATGCTTCCCGTTCCGCTTCAAGGGGGGCGAGGCCGCGTTTTGCCGCTTTGTCGCGTTCGTGGAGGCGTAGATACCATCGTTGCACGCGGCGGTGGCGCGCAGACGACGCGAGCTTGTCACGTTGCTCCTCAACCGCGGCGCCGACGCCGGGATAAAGGATGCCGAGGGCGACACGCCGCTGGACCTTGCTGAACGTCGGGGTGCCGGGGATGTAGTCAGACTTTTCCAGCAGCACGCGGCAACTCAGCATCCATCGTCACGACGAGCGAAAACGTAGAACGCGTTCCAAGAGGGAGACGGTGTTCCGAGAGGGAGACGGTGGGATCGAGACGCCGGCTCAATAGCCTTTCTCCTCAGATGCAGGAACTCATCACACAATTCCGCAACGGTCTCATCGCTACGCTTGGAGAGAATCTCGTTGGTGCGTATCTTCTGGGTTCGATCGCGTTTCCTGGATTTGAGCCGCATCTGGCCGATATCGACTTTCACGTTATTACGCGCAGGCCCCTAAGTCCCGAAGAACAAAAGCGACTCGACAGATTTCACCATACCCTTGCCAGAGAGTTCCGCTTTGGTGCACGGTTGGACGGCTTCTACATCCCGCTGGTACAAGCGAGGAAGCGCAACATCCCAGAGCGACTTGTCGGCGTGGGGGAGGGTCAACTTCATCGGGGAACCAGGGACGCCGCGTGGGCGTTGCACCTTGAGCATCTCCATCACAATGGCTACATTGCGCTGTTTGGCCCAGACCCAAAGAGCATCTATCCGCAGCCGTCGAGCGAGAGCACCGCGGCTGCACTCGATCGTGAACTCAGGAGCGTCCGGCGGAACTTCAGAAGATACCCTGCTTACGCTGTTCTCAATCTTTGTCGGTTACTCTATAGCTGGAGGACCGGTCGTGTGGCCGTGTCCAAGCGGGCCGCGGCAGAATGGGCTCTAGAGAGGTTTCCGGCAGAGTGGCGCGGGCTCATTCGAACGGCCGTGGACCACTATGCCGGCAGGAGCGATACTAGCGGGAGATCGCTTTTGCGTACGAGGATTGGAGGCTTCCTGATGTTTACAGAGCAGCGCATCGTCGAAGCGAAGGAGCTCGGCAGAATCAACGAAACAAGTCAGAGCGTGAACTAGCGTGGGCTCCCACTCGTGACACCTTTGGACGATCTTCTGGTCGTCGACCTCACCCGGGCCCTTGCGGGGCCCTACTGTACGCTTATGCTCGGCGACCTGGGCGCCCGGGTCATCAAGATCGAGACGCCCGAGGCCGGCGACGACACCCGCGCCTGGGGACCGCCGTTTGTCAATGGCGAGAGCGCCTACTTTCTCGGCATCAACCGCAACAAAGAGAGTCTCACCCTCAACCTCAAGCACCCCGACGGGCAGGAGGCACTGCGGCGCCTGGTGCGTCGCGCCGATGTGCTCGTCGAAAACTTCCGCGCCGGCACGATGGACCGGTTCGGCTTCGGCTATCCGGCCGCCTTAGCGCTGAATCCGCGGTTGATCTACGCGTCGATTTCCGGGTTCGGCCAGGACGGACCCTATCGCGAGCGGACAGCGTACGACCTGATCCTGCAGGGGTTGGGTGGCCTGATGGGCACTACGGGCGACGAGGGCGGGCCGCCCGTCAAAGTCGGCGTGGCGGTCACCGATATCGCTGCCGGCATGTTCGCGGCATACGCGATCCTGGCGGCGCTGCGCGCGCGCGACCGCACCGTCCGGGGCCAGCTCGTGGACGTCTCCATGCTCGACTGCCAGGTGGCGTGGATGACCAATCAGGCCGGGAACTACTTCGCCACGGGCGAGAATCCGAAGCGGCTCGGCAGCGCTCACCCCTCGCTCGTGCCGTATCAGGCGTTCAAGACCAGGGATGGTTATGTGAA
>JBOGSE010000783.1:0-5074 GCA_050694895.1 bacterium
CCTGAGGCGGTCGGCGTGTGCCGCGAGCTCGATCAGCCTCTCGACCGGCAGCAGCGCGCGCGGCCCGGCCGGCGGCAGGAGATCTCTCAAGACGAGCGCCGGCGGCCGGTCGTGGATCATCTTGCTAGCGACCCATTCGGGCCCAGCGCTCTAGCGCTCGCACGCCCATCGAGCCCATCAGCGTCATGATCAGGTAGAGCAGCGCGACCATGTTGTAGGTCTCGAAAGCCCGAAATGTCCTGGCCGAGAGCAGCCGGCCGGCCTGCGTGAGCTCGGGGACCGCGATCGCCGAAGCCAGCGCCGAGTCCTTGAGCAGTGCGATGAAGTCGTTGCCCAGCGGCGGCAGCACGACGCGCAGCGCCTGCGGCAGAATGACAAACCGCATCGCCTGACCATAGGTCAACCCCATCGAGCGCGCGGCCTCCATCTGACCGCGGGGAATCGATTCGATGCCCGCGCGGTAGATCTCGGCCAGGTAGGCGCCGTACCCGATCGCCAACCCAATAATCGCCCGGTTGAGGTCGCTGCGAATGATCCCGGTGATGGCTTTGGCGACCGAGGGCAGGCCGAGCGCGCGGGCGGACGCGGCCAGCGCCTCGGAGACCAGCGGTGCGGCGACGAACGCGATGTAGATCAGCAGCACCAGCAGCGGGACGCCGCGGATGACTTCAACGTACAGCGTGGCAATTGTATAGATGATGGGCCTGCGCGACAGCCGCATCAATCCGGCGATGAGCCCGATGACCAGCGCCAGCGCGTACGCGGCCAGGGTCAGGTGCAGCGTCAGCAGTACCCCATCCCAGAGAAAGGCCAGCGTGTCGCGATAGAGTGGCGAGCCGGAGATAGCGACCGCCGCTGCGATCCCGCAGATCGCGAGAATGAGAACCCACCAGGGAATGCGCTCGGCGGCGGGCAAGAGCCTGCTCCCCCCGGCGGTCTTCCCACCGGCAGGAGGCAGGCTGCCTAGCGGCACTGGCATGCGGTGACTGCGCGGTTACTTGGCCGGAGGGTTCTCCACGAACCACTTCTGGTAGAGACGATCGATCGTACCGTCGGTCTTCATCTGGGCGAGGGCGGCGTCGAACGCCGTCTTGAGCCCGGTCTCGCCCTGTTTGAGCGCGATCCCGAGGGCCTCGCTGGTAAACGGTTCCCCCACCTTCTTCAGCTTCCCGGGATTGGTCGCCATATAGCCGTCCGCGGCGGGACCGTCGATGACAACCGCATCGACATCCTTGTTGATCAGCGCCTTCACCGCGAGGGCGAACGTCTCATAGCGCTTGACGTCGCCGACCTTGCCTTCCTTCTTCAAAGACGTGGCCTTCTCGTCATTCGTCGTGCCGGTCTGAACGGCGACAGTCTTCCCCCGCAGCGTGTCCACGCCGTTGATCGCCGTCTCGTCCGCGCGCACGAGGACGACCTGCCCATAGCGGAGATAGGGCTCACTGAAGTCCACGGTCTTGCGCCGGTCGTCATTGATCGTCACGCCGGAGACCACGGCGTCGAACTGCCCCTGCGCCAGCGCCACGAAGATGCCGTCCCAGGCGGCGGTCACGAACCGTGCCTTGCAGTTGGCCCGGCGGCAGATCTCCGCCATCAGATCGGGGTCGAAGCCGATGATGTTCTTCTGCGCGTCAACGGTCTCGAACGGCGGATAGGTCGTGTCGCTGCCGATCCTGATCTCGCGGCCACCCAGGTCGGGCACCGCGACGGGCGCGCCGGGAGCCGCGGTTGTTGGCGCCGCCGGCGGGGGCGCAGCAGACTGGCGCTGAGCACCTGACCGCACGTACAGGGCGACCACGGCTGCCGCGATGATGATGACCATGGCCAACCACGTGTTTCTCCTCATGCACCTCGCCTCCGTTCCCAGACTTCGGGGTTCACAAAGTTCGGCGGCCGCTGCCCGGCCAGCGCGGCCAGCAGGTTCTCGACCGCCATCTTCGCCATCTTGGTGCGCGTCTCGACGCTCGCGCTCGCGATGTGCGGCGCGACAATGATACTGTCCAGCGAGAGCAGCGGATGGTCGCGCGGCACGGGCTCGACCTCGAACACGTCCAGGCCGGCGCCGGCGATCTGGCCCGAGGCCAGCGCCTGGTACAGCGCATCGGGATCGACAATCGGGCCGCGGGCGGTATTGACGACCACCGCGGTCTTCTTCATCAGCCGCAACTGCGGCGCGCCGATGAGATGCCGGGTCTGCGGGGTCAGCGGCGTGTGCACGCTGACGAAGTCGGCACGGCGCAGCACCTCCTCCATCGTGGTGAACTCCAGGCCGAGGTCGCGCTCCAGGTCTTCTCGTCGAATGACGTCGTAGTACAGAATCGGCATGCCGAAGCCCTGCGCCCGGCGCGCCACCGCCGCGCCAATACGGCCCAGGCCCACCAGGCCAAGCGTGGCGCCGTGGATGTCCTGACCGAGGAAGAGCATCGGCTCCCAGCTCTTCCACCGCCCGGCACGGGTGTACTTATCGGCCTCGACCAACCGGCGGGCGGTCGCCAGAATCAGCGTCATGGTGAAGTCGGCCACAGTTTCGGTCAGCACACCCGGGGTGTTGGTCACCACGACGCCACGCGCGGTCGCGGCCTCGACATCGATGTTGTCGTATCCCACGGCGTAGTTGCTGACGACGCGGAGGCGCGGCGCCGCGTCGAGTAAGGCACCGTCGACGCGATCGGTCAGCAGCGAGATCAGGCCGTCTGAGGGCGCCGCCTCGCGCATCAGGACGTCCCGCGGAGGCGGAAGTTCATCCGTCCCCCACACCGTGATCTCGGCCTGCCCTCGCAACTGCACAAGAGCGGCCTCCGGAAGACGCCGGGCCACATAGATGCGAGGACGGTCCATCGCCATCCCGATTCGCTCCGCGCCGGAAGCCTCCCTCCTTGAAGCCGTGCGCGCCTTCATCTCTGTCGACGCGTGGCTGCGCGCTGGACCATGAGGAAGCACCGCGACGTCCGTCGAAGACAGCCACCCATGCCTCGATGGGTGTGGCTCCTCATGGCCGCCGGACTGGCCATTGTGCTGTTCACCGTGGTGCGCCGCCAGGCGCCACCGGACATACCGCGGCAGACAGTGGCGCCAACGCCCTCAGGTCCCGCACCCGTGGGCCCTGCCAGGGCTGACCCGACGGTGCCCTCGAGTCTGCCTGCAACCGAGCCCGAGCTAGACCGCGAACTTGCCCAGGGCTACCGCAAGTTGCTCGAGGGGCAAGGGGTCAAGGTCACCGCCCTGGCGATTACCGACCGAAGAAAGACAGGCGGTGCGCGCCGCGCAGACATCGTGTATCAGACGGCGATCTCAGGAGGTTTCGACGCGCTCCGGCCAGAGATTGCCCGCATTCTCGGCGCCGGGACGAGCTCGCGGCTGGCTCTGGATATCATCACCGTTCGCGCCGTCAAGCCCAACGGAAAGGTCGTCGCCACGGTGTCGGCCGGGATTCCCGACATCGAACGCTGGCTGCGAAAGCACGCCACCGACGAGGAATTCTACCGCACGTGGACGGTCCGCACGCCGGCGCCGTAGCAGCGGACGAAATTCGTCGGCCTAGCGGTTGGGGGCGTTCCTCGTGAGATCTCCACCTTCGAGCCAGACGGTGCGCTCTGCCGCCGGCGTGCGGCGCTTCTGTGGAACTCCGTCGGTCGGATATCCCACGTAAAGGATCGCCAGCACGCGGCGGTCATCTTCTACGCCTAGAAACGCTCGCAGCTCGGGATCGCGCAGCAGCGCACCCGTGCGCATGTACGTGCCGACGCCCCGCTCCGCGGCGACCAGCATCATGTTCTGCGCAGCGATAAAAGTCGCCGCGGTGTCTTCTTCGCGAATTTCCTCGTCGGGGGCCTGATGGGCGGTGGCCACGATCAACGCCGGCGTGGCGATCGTGTCCTGATACAGACGATCGAGCGCCTTGATGGCCTCCGGCGCCTCAGGGTTGGGGAAGGTCGCCGCGCGAAAGTGTCGCCGGATCTCCGCAAACCGGCGCCTGGCGTCTCCGGTCAGCACGTAGAATCGCCATGGCTCCGTGAGCCGGTGGTTGGGCGCCCACACCGCCGCGTCAAGCATCTCTTCGAGCACCTCACGGGGCACCGGATCAGGACGCAACTTGGGGACGCTGCGGCGCGATTTGATGACGTCGAGAACGCTCACCGGGCCTCCTCCTCACCTCTGTCGAGGACCGCGACAGCCTCGACGTGATACGTCTGCGGGAACAGATCAAACGGTTGCACGTCGATCAGGCGGTACCCAAACGGCGCGAGCTCGCCGAGATCCGGCGCCAGCGTCGTCGGATTGCACGAGACGTAGATGACGCGGCGCGCGCCCGACCGGCCGATCTTGCGCATCACGCGGCCGCCCGCACCCGCGCGCGGCGGATCGAGGACCAGCACCTCGGGTGGTCCGACTTCGTCCACCAGCGCGGGCAGCACCACACGGGCATCGCCCGAGGTGAACCTCGGGGTGTCGAGACCGTTCAAGCGCGCATTCTCCCGGGCAGCCTCGACCGACGCCTGCAGCAGTTCGACTCCGGCGACACGCGCCCCGGCCCGCGCGAGGGCGAGCGAGAACGTTCCGACGCCACAGTAGAGATCGATGACGGTGCGGTCATCCAGCGGCCCGGCGCGCTCCGTGACGTATTCGACCATCCGGGTGGCCTGCGCCGTATTCGTCTGAAAGAACGTCTCGAGCCCGATGCGGAATCGGAGACCCGACACCACATCGTCCAGATGAGGCCGTCCGTCCAGCGGCTCGACCCGGGTGATCGGCGCGCCGTCGGATGCACCGGGAGCAATGCCCCGCACGACGCCCGTGACCGGCGCGGCAGCGCGCACAGCCGCGATGAAGCCCGGGGCCTGAGGAAACGGACCCTCACCGGTGACAAGCCCGACCAGACGATCACCCGTGGCGCGGCCTTCACGGATCACCAGTGAGCGCAGAAAGCCCGTGTGGGTCTGCGGATCATACGGCGCCAGGGCCGCGGACCGAGCAAAGGCGCGCACCGCACGCACAAGGCTTACGGACTCCTCGGACTGCAGGAAGCACACCTCGATCGGCACGATGCGGTTCCACGCGCCGCGCTCGTGCAGCC
>JBOGSE010000784.1:0-1464 GCA_050694895.1 bacterium
CTGCTCAGAAAATGACGCCCGACTCAGGCCGCTTTCTCCACCACCACGCGATAGCCCAGCGCCTCGAGTTGGCGCACGTGGCGCCGCACGGCGCGGTCGGATTGGCGGCGGTCGAGGTAGTCGGGCCCGAGCTCCTGATACGTCACCCCGTCCCGCATGATGTAGTACGCGATTTCCAAGATCTGATGCCCGACGGCCACGACCGCTTTCTTATGGCCGCGCTGGCGCCGCACGCGCAGATACCGGGCCTGCAGGGCCGTGCCCCGCGCCCGCGACGCGGCCAGCCCGCTCTCGATGAGGGTGCCACGCAGATAGGGATTGCCCCGGCGGGTCTTGCCCGAGCGGCGCTTGCCGGCGCTCTCATTCTGGCCGGGACACATCGCCCCCCAACTGCAGAGATGCCCGGCGGTCGGGAAGCGGCCCATGTCGCCCCCGGTCTCGGCGATGAGGCTGATCGCGCCCTTCCGGGCAATGCCCGGAATCGTGTCCAGGCGCGCTACCGTCGCCTCGAAAGGGACCATCAACCGGTCGATCTCGGCCGTCAGGGTCGCGATCGTCTCGTCGAGGAAGTCGATCTTGCCGAGGATCTGGCTGATGAGGAAGCCGTGCTGGGCCCGGACCCGGCCGGCGAGCGCCTGCCGCAAGGCCGGCAGCTTCTTGCGCAGTTTGCCCTTGGCCAGCTCGGCCAAGACGGTGGGATCGGTCGTCCCCTGTACCAACGCCTCCAGCATGGCCCGCCCCGACACCCCCATGATGTCGGTCGCGACCGTGCTCAGCTTGACCCCCGCGTCTTCCAGCACGCGGTGCAGGCGATTCACCTCGCGCGCGCGATCCTGGATCTGGTGGTACCGGTAGCGCGTGAGGTCGCGCAGATCGCGCAGCGGGGCGGGCGGCACCAGACTGCCGCGGAGCAACCCCCACTCCAGCAACTGGGCGATCCACGCGCTGTCGCGGACATCCGACTTGCGCCCCGGCACCTGCTTGAGGTGCTGGACATTGACCACCAGCAGCGTGAAGCCGTCCTCCAGGACGTAGTAGA
Organism: bacterium; assembly: GCA_050694895.1. Lineage (GTDB taxonomy): Bacteria > Sysuimicrobiota > Sysuimicrobiia > Sysuimicrobiales > Humicultoraceae > JBQTJP01. The sequence goes on from JBOGSE010000784.1 coordinate 1,040, forward strand.
CGGGTTTCCAGTAGACGCCCGTGCTCTCCATGGCTACGTGCGTCACCCCGTACGCCTGCAGCCAGTCGCGCAACGTCAGCAGCGCTGCGGTGGTCGTGCCGAACGTTTCGGTCTTCACCTGCCGCCCGCCGTGGTCGTCCGGGATCCGCACCGTCGCCATGACCGTGGCCTGATGGACATCCAACCCCGCGCACCGCTCGATCATCGGCTTCATCGCGTCTCCTCCCGTCGGCGGTTCGGAGGAGCTCGACTCGCGAGACTCTGCTCGGCGTGCTCGCAGCAACAATTCGGGGTTCCTCAAGCTCCCACGTCTCACTGTGAACGGACTCAGAGGTACCAGTCTCTGAACGACGTCGACCGAACCGCCGACCCAGGCTAAGTCATTTTCATGCTTCGGGGTGTCCGAAGGACATGACCACTGTGAA
>JBOGSE010000785.1:0-9319 GCA_050694895.1 bacterium
CCGTCGGACCGCGCGAGTGCCGTGAGGGGACCGATGGCGGAAGCGCTCTCTCTCCCGAGGACGCCGCAGCCATGTGCGTCGAAGGCGCGTGCGGTTCTGAGGGGCAGCCGTGCGCTCGGTGCCGCGCCGACGACGCGAAGGTCCTAGTGGACGCGCGGCGGTGATTCATACCTAGAAGTAAGGAGGCTTGAGCATGGCATACCAAGAGGACATCGCCCTGATGGCTCACCTGATGCGACGTGCCGGCTTCGGAGCACGCCGCGACGAACTCGAAGCGCGCGTGGCCAAGGGGTACGAGGCCACGGTGGAGGAGTTGCTACACCCCGAGACACAGCCCGCGGTCGATGTCTATACGCTGCTGCGCTATCATCCGGCGGCATTGTTGCCCGGTGGGCAACCCCCCATGGGCAACGTGAACTACATGTACCACCTCGTGAACACCCAACGTCCTCTGGAAGAGAAAGTCGCCTTGTTCTGGCACCATGTGTTCGCCACCGGCAATTCCAAGGTGGACAACTACGATCAACTGCTGCTGCAGATCAATCTGTTCCGTGAGCGCGGCATGGGCAACTACCGCGAGCTGGTCGTCGAGCTGGCCAGAAACCCCACGATGCTGTTCTGGCTGGACAACAACGAGAACCATGGGACGGCCGTCAACGAGAACTGGGGACGCGAGCTGCTCGAACTTTTCAGCATGGGCGTGGGCAGCTATACGGAGAAGGATGTTCGTGAAGCATCACGCGCCTTCACGGGCTGGACCTTCGAGACCAAGATCCCGCGCCTGCCCTATGGGCGGTTCCCGTGGCAGTTCGAGTACCGGGCCGAGGATCACGATGACGGCGAGAAGGACTTTCTCGGCCATCGCGGCCGTCTCAACGGCGAAGACATCATCAACATCGTCGTGGAACAACCGGCCTGTGCCCGCTTCGTGTGCCGACATCTGTACAACTTCTTCGTCGCCGATGAACCCCAGGTGCCCTGCTGGTCGATCGAGCCGCCGCGTGACCCGCAGGCCCTCGACACCCTGGCTACCGCGTTCCGCGAATCGCACTACGACATCCGCTCCGTCCTCCGCGTGCTGTTCAACTCGCCCTTCTTCAAGAACGCCCGCTTCCAGCACATGAAATCTCCGGCCGAGGTGGTGGTGGGCAGTCTGCGTCTGGTGGGTGGCTACGAGATGCCCAGACCCGGCTACGGTGATCTGTCGATGCAGCCCGCCTACATGGGCCAGGACCTGCTCAATCCTCCGAGCGTGGAAGGGTGGCATACGGGTCAGGAGTGGATCAACAGCGGCTCCTTGATGGCCCGTATCAACTTCGTGGCGCAACTGGTCGGCGATCCGTCGCTCCCGGGCGTCCGCGCCATCATCGACCGACTGAAGGCCAAGGGCCCCCTGAGCCCGGAGCAACTGGTCGATGGGTGTCTGGACCTGCTGGGCCCTCTCGAAGTCGGCTCCGACACGCGGCGGGAGCTCGTCGATCAGGCCAAAGAGTGGGGCCGGATCAGCTGGGATGGTGGGTCGAATGCCCAGACCGCTGACAAGCGGGTTGGCGAGATGCTGCAACTGATCGTAGCGACGAGAGAGTATCAATTCGCCTAACATCACGAGCCTCAGCAGCAGGTAAGGAGAAATAGGCATGGCCGCAACAACGCAGAAAGACCCTGTACTGGTCGTCGTGCAGCTCTCGGGCGGGAATGACTACCTGAACACGGTGATCCCGTTCAACAACCCGCTGTACCGCGACAACCGGCCAGCGGTAGGGATCCCCGACAGCCAGGTCCTTCCCATCGACAAGAACTATGCCTTCCATCCGGGGATGGCCCCGCTGAAGAAGGTCTGGGATGAGGGCAAGCTCGCCATCCTGCACGGGGTGGGCTATACCAACTCGCCGCGCTCCCACTTCCGTTCCATGGATATCTGGCATACCTGCGAGCCGGACAAGGTGGGGACCGAGGGCTGGCTGGGCCGGGTGGCGCGCGAATACGACCCCAACAAAGAGAACGTGGTCACGGTGGTGAGCTTCGGGCCGAGCCTGTTCCGGGCGCTGGCCGTGCCCGGCGTTCCCGTGGCGTGCGTGGCCGGCCCCCTGGAGAAGTATGGGTTCCTGCCGAGCGTTCAGGAGCGAGAGCTGCGCCTGAAGGTGCTGGATCGTTTCGCCCGGATGTACGCGCCGGTGGCGGGGAGTGGCGTGATGGAATACCTCGGCACCACGGGCCTGGACTCTTTGAAGGGCGCGGATGTCCTGAAGGTGGCGCCGCAGCGATACGCGTCCACGGTGAAATATCCGGATACCCCGATTGCTCGGAAGCTTCGCGGGATCGCCCAGGTGCATATGGCGGATCTGGGGAGCCGGATCTTCTACTGTGATCACGGCAGCTTCGATACCCATGCCGGCCAGAACCCCGGCCACGGCGCCCTGTGGAGCGCGGTGACCGAGGGTCTCGAGGCCTTCATGACAGATCTTCGACAGCACGATCACGCCGACAACGTCACCGTCCTGATGTTCTCGGAGTTCGGCCGTCGCGTCCACGACAACGGCTCAGGGACGGATCACGGTGCCGCGGGGCCCGCCTTTGTGCTCGGTGACAAGGTCAAAGGCGGTCACTACGGCGAATATCCCTCGCTCAAGGCGGAACACCTGGTTCAGGGCGACCTGAACCCCAGTATGGACTTCCGCAGTATCTACTCGACGATTCTGGAGAAATGGCTGAAGGTGAGTCCGAAACCGGTCGTCGGTGGCGCTTTTGAGCAGCTCGCCTTCCTGAACTAGCGGGAGGGTTGCCCGCCCGCCGCCTCCGTCCGGTGGCGCAGACCACGGGAAGGAGGCGGATCGAATGGCGCACAATGAACGAACGCCATCCGGATGCCGGAAGGCGACATAGCAGATGGGAGAGAAGCCATGGCGCTGACAACGGTGGCGCGCGGAAGAGTCTATGACTGGAGTCATGCCGTCGGGCGCGGCGCGGCGGCGGGCACAGGGTTCAATTACCCCCAAACGATGTGCGTCGGGGAAGGTGGCGTCGTCTACGTAGCCAATCGAGGCAACGAAAATAACTTCGGGATGCGGGTCAATAGAGTGCGGATCGGCGCTCCCGGCGAAGAGGAACTGCTCGCGGAGTTCTTCAACTGGGGCGAAGGGGACGGACGGTCGACCTGGCCGTTCGGCGTCGCGCTCGACGGCCAGGGCCAGGTGTACGCCGCGGATGAATGGCACAACACCATTTCCGTGTTCGATAGTACGGGCAATTTTCTCCGGAAGTGGGGAAAAACAGGCAGCGGTGATGGCGAACTCTTGCGCCCGGCCGGTCTGGTGTGCGAGAAAAACGGCAACATCATCGTCGTCGATAGCGGGAACAATCGCCTCCAAGTCTTCACCCCCGACGGGAAGTTCGTGGCCAAATGCGGCAAGGGCGGGAGCGGAGATGGCGAGTTCAACCAGCCTTGGGGGATCACCCTCGATCAGGCGGGCAATATCTACGTCGCGGACTGGAAGAATCACCGCGTCCAAAAACTGTCTCCCCAGGGCAAGTTCTTGATGAAGATCGGCCAGTACGGGACGATTCCCGTGCCTCAGGGTGCCTATGCCGTCACCTACCTGGGACCGTACCTGTCGACCTCAGGCACGCCCGGTTATCCGAAGGCAGGCCTGCTCAATCATCCGACCGACGTCGCCGTGGATACCGACGGCGACATCTATGTCGCCGATTGGGGGAACCATCGGGTTTGCATCTTCGACTCTGAAGGAAGCCCGATCGCCACTCTCATCGGCGATGCCCAGGTCATGTCCAAGTGGGGCCAGCAGAGCATCGACGCCAACCCCGACATGATGAAAGCCCGACGTCGGGCAAAGAGCCTGGAGCCAGAATTCCGTTTCTGCTTCCCGACGGCGGTGGACTTCGATCCGGAAACCGACCACATCATTGTCGCCGACAGCCAGCGGAATCGTTTGCAGATTTACCGCAAGGTTCGCGACTACGTCGATTTCCAGGCGAACCTGTAAGGGGCCGCACACCGGACGCGCGGACACATCAGGCGACCGTCATAAAGGCTCCCCCGGCTTTCCTGCTTCCCTCCTTGTCCGGCAGTGGGGGGAAGCAGGAAACGGGTGGCTGGCGCACGAGTTCCCCGGGCTCCTGGGCGGCGAGTTCCCTCCGCAAACGTCTTGCCTCGGAATTCACCTTCAGGACCTGTCCTTCGCCAAAACCCGGCCGGCGGGCAAGTGGTTGATCTCTCAGCTCTGATCCGGAGACAATCCCAGCGCGATGGTCACTCTCCTGCTCCACCTCTTCCGACTCCTCCCGGTTCTCTGCGGAAGCCACCGCCACCTCGCCCTCGAGAACCTCGCCTTGCGCCAGCAGCTCGCCGTCTACAAGAAGACGTTAAGCCGGCCGAAGCTGCATCAGAGCGATCGTCTCTTCTGGTTTGCCTATCGCGCGTGTGGGCAGAGTGGCAGCAGGCTCTCATCATCGTGACCCCAGACACCGCTCTCCGTTGGCACCGGCGCCGCTTTCGCGATTACTGGGCCAAGCTCTCCACGGAGCCCCTGGTGGGCTACCCGTCGGTTAACGCCGAGATCATCGCCCTCCTCCGCAAAATGGCCGCCGTCAATCCGCTATGGGGCGCCCCGGCCGGCCTAGCGCACCACCGCCTCGCTATTCCTTCCACCCGCTGCTCTCTCCACGTGGCGTGCTCGCCTCGAGGGCGGCCGAGCCTAGTTTGTTGACACAGCGACGCCCTCTCCACCGTGTCGCGTAGGCGTCCGGTGAAGGCCCAGGTTGATTAGTCAGCGACATGCTGCCGATACAAGGCTAGTGCGACGTCGGCCGGATGGGATTCTGGCGAAGGACAGCGGCCCGTTCGAGGCCCCCCATGTCCTACAACGGGTCAAACGCGGGCGGAGGAACGCGGCGCTTCGAGGCAGCTTCATAGGCCGAGGCGATCGTCAGGAGGACATCCTCGCGGCCCGGCTCGGCCCGGAACACCAGCGAAAAGGGCAATCCCGGCTCCGCAATGGTGGTCGGCGTGTCGGAGGGGACCGGCACATAGCGTGTGCCGTCCAGACTGAGCGCGAAGACCGGATCGTAGACGGTCGTCACATAGCCCGCCGGGATCAAGACCTCCGTCAATCCCGCGTTCGGCCCGTAGAACGTCTCCAGGCGCAGATTGTGGGGCAGCCCCGGCTGGGAGGCGCCCCCGATCTTTCCCGGCGGAAACGGCGTATGCAGGCGGACCAGCACGTCCAGATGGTTCTCGAGGATGACCATCATGTCCACCCGGCGCAGCAACTCGCGCAGCATGATCCGCTCGTTGACGCCCTGACGCTGGCCATGGGGATTGCGCGGGTCGCGCACCTCTTCCCAGTTCCTGAAGGCCGCGCGCTGATCCTCGCCCCAGAATTTGGATCGCGCGTTGAGGGTAGGAAAGTCGACGAGCGTCTCGGTGAATCCCCGCGCCTTCCAGTCCGCGGCACGGCGTGTCAGGTATTGCGGGATGTGGAACCTGAACGCCATCGCCAGCTCCTGCTCCTGGATGGTCGCGATGTCCAAGTTCGAGGGGGGTGCGACCCGTCCTTCCGCCAGCTCGACGCAGTAGTCGATCGGCTGCATGGTGCCCGTGCCGAAGATCTTCCCGGGCATGAACTCGGTCGGCACGATCGCCGCCGCGAACTCCTTGAACAGGGGCTGCCCGTCCCGCCCCAGCCTGAACAGCACGTCGGGCATGATGAGGGGCACCAGCCTCGCCAGCGCGCGCCGGAAATCCGTCGTCATGGCCTCGAGGTCAGGGTCCCTTGTCCACAGGGGATCGGAAGACTCCACGAGCGTCGCCCTCAGCCGACCGCCGAGGATCGTCTTGATCTCCTTGGCGGCGGCGGTGACGATCGGCTCTTCGGTCTTCGAGCCCGGCGGGTACACCATGGACTCCCGGACGATGCCGATGCGCATGCCCGTGAGTGCACCCGGGGCCCCGGGCATCCTCGCGTGGCTCGCGTACGGCGTGCTCAACACCGACGAGCGCGGCACGGTCGTGTAGGGATCCCGCGGGTCGTAGTAGCCCTCGACGGAATCCTTCAGGGCATCGAGGACTTTGGCGCAATCGCCGATGGTGCGGCAGAGGATGCCGCTGCGGTCGCAATAGATGTCCGCGCCAATGGCGCCACCGTTGAAGCCCAGCATCGCCTTGTGCGGGAGGATGAGCGCCACCGCATTGTGGTTGGCCGGTCCGCGACAGGAGGCCCGCGTCTCCTCGCCGAGGCTGGCCATCACCAGATTGGTGCTGACCGACACGCCCGACCCCGAGCTGGAGCCGAGCGAGGCCGAGCGGGTGGTGTCGTAGGGATTCCCGGGATTGCCGCCCCAGGTACTGCGCTGGTAGCCCAGCACTGACGGCAGGACCTTGTCGGGTCGGTGGCGGCCGCCGGGATCGCCTGCCCGGCCGTTGTATTCCGTGTTGACCGCCTTGGCGAAGATGATCGCCCCCTTGGTGCGGAGCTTCTCGACCAGCACGTGATCGCGCGGGGGGAAGTCGATGTCGTAGTGCGCGTCACCCCCGGCGGTGGTCCGCATGTCTTTCGTGTCGAAGGGATCCTTGAACGAGAAGACGACGCCATACATCGGCATGGTCTCGAGATCGGGATTGCGTCCATACGTCGCATCGAGCTCGGCCGCGCGCTCGAGAGCGTCCGGAAGTCTGCGGAACATCTCGCACACGGGAGGCGCGCCGGGGGGAAGCGGACCCGCGGACGGGTGCCGGTCGAAGTCGCCCAGGCAGGTCACCGAGCGTTCCCCCCGGATGTTGAGGGTGGCGAGGGCATTCACCTGCCGGGCGTCCGGCGTGCCGACGATCATGCCGAACTGCTGCTGCACGTTGGGATCGGAGGCCGTCGCTTCCATGCGGCCGTATTCGAGGGCCGGTCCCTTGTACTTGTCGAGATCGGGCAGGACGCTGGAGGCCTTGACGGTTTCCGTGGGGAAGCGCAGCGGCACCGTCGCGCGCACGGCGGCCGTCGCTTCGGGCACCGGGGCGCCGTCTTCCGTGACGAGCAGGCTGGCCACCCCGTTGTAGACGCGCACGCGGTCGATGTAGTGCTGAACGACCGCGACGCAGGTCGTCTGCCCGGCCTGGATGGCCGCGTGCAAGTCCTCGATCGTCGCCTCGTCCAGACGAAACGGCCTGTCCTGTGGGCCGGGCTGTGCGGTCACGACGTCGCCTCCCGTTTGTGCCGGCTCTATGAAAATGAGCGCGCCCTCATCGCGCGGTCCCGGGCGAAGAATAGTGGAGAGGCGGTCCGGATACCAGCGGGCCCAGCAACGTGGGCGCTTCAGAACTCTTGACACTCGCCAGGGGAGAGCGCGATTCTCCCTCTCACCCTGCAGGCAAGCGCGACAGATAGCGGCGGTTCGGCCGGGACCTCGAAGTGGCGGACCAGCCTGAGGCGGGAGTCGTTGTAGACGACAGCGAGCCGATCAGCGCCGCCCGTCGTCCCGGTGATGGCCTTGAACGCTGTCCCCGGGTTGGCGGCCTCCGCCTCGCGCCGGAAAGTCTCGGTCCACGTCGCGTCCTCGACCTCGGAGAACCCCACAGATCCACGCCGGCTGGGCGCGGATCTGCTCGGCCACGACTGTCGGGTCGGCCCCGCCCGACTCGACATTGAAGCTCGCCACCGTGAGCTCGTGGGCGGCGACGGGGACGGTCCACACGACGAGGAGAAGCGTGATGAGGACGAGTCGGAGTCCGTGGCGCATGTGAGGCACCTCCCGGGGAGAATCTAGGTTGACCGCATCGAGCAAACGATCCACCTACGGGTCCGACCACCCTTCCGTCTAGAATCCTGTCGGTACTCTACGTCCCAGAACACGCCAACTGCTGTCATCTAGCGGGGGCCACTCTTCGGTGATAGGGTCCGCGCGGAGGAGGGGGACCGTGACACGATCGCTCCTCGTCTTGGCAACGCTCATGGTCTCCTGTTCGTCTTCGCCTGCCCTCGTCGCAACCAAGGGGCAGACGGCCGCGCAGCAGGAGGCCGATAGACAGGCCTGTGACGCAGAAGTCGGCAACGACCAAGGAGGTGCGCTGGGCGGCAACACGAACGCCGCCATCGGGTTTTTCGGCTCCCCCAAAGAATCTGTGGGCGGAGAAAGATACCGATGAGTAGGGAATCGTTGTGACCGAGGAACTGGGGAGGCCGTCCGTCCGATACCGTAGTAGGGGGACACTCCCCACGCCGGGCGCCACGGACGCATCCCGCTCCCGACTTCTGAGACGATGGCAAGCGCCAAAGCCACCATCGCTGCCCAGGAGGCCGAGAGCGGAATGCTCCTGCAGACTATCCTCAATCGCGTGCAAAAGCAGCCCGGGTTCGTCTACGGCGCCATCCGCTTCGTGCTCGTGCGGGATCGTCTGGGCCTCGAGGTCGAACTCCGCGGGCGCCGGCACCGCCGCCCGCGCTGCTCGGGATGTCAGCAGCCGGGCCCCGGCGACGACACCTTGGCGCCGCGGCGCTTCGAGTTCGTGCCCCTCTGGGGGCTGCTCGTCGTCTTCGTCTACGCCCTGCGTCGAGTCGCGTGTCCTCGCTGCGGGGTGCGGGTGGAGGCGATCCCGTGGGCCGAGGGCAAGCATCAACTCACCACCACCTATGCCTGGTTCCTCGCCCGCTGGGCCCAACGCGTGAGCTGGACGACGGTGGCCCAGACCTTCCACACCACGTGGACCCACGTCTACCGCTCCGTGGCGATGGCCGTCGCGTGGGGCCGCGCCCACCAGGACCTCACCGGTATCACCGCCCTGGGCATCGATGAGATCCAGTGGCACCGCGGCCAGCACTACCTCACCCTGGTGTACCAGATCGACGCGGACTGCCGGCGGCTGCTGTGGATCGGCCAGGAACGCACGGTGAAGACCCTGCTCCGCTTCTTCCGGTGGTTCGGCCCCCCGCGCACTGCCGCCCTCCGCTTCGTCTGTAGCGACATGTGGCCGCCCTACCTGCGGGTCGTGGCCAAGAAGGCCGGCCTCGCCCGGCACGTCCTCGATCGCTTCCACATCATGGCGCACCTGAGCAAGGCGATCGACGAGGTCCGCGCCCACGAGGCCCGCACGCTCCGCGCCCAGGGCCGGGCCCCCGTGCTGACCCACACCCGCTGGCTGCTGCTTAAGCGCCCGGCGCACCTCACCGACACCCAGCTGCCCCGCCTGGCCGAACTCCTCGCCTACAACCTGCGGGCCGTCCGCGCCTACCTGCTGAAGGAAGAGTTCCAGTTCTTCTGGACCTATCTCTCGCCGACGTGGGCGGGGCGCTTCCTCGATCGCTGGTGTACGCAGACT
>JBOGSE010000786.1:0-1765 GCA_050694895.1 bacterium
GGGCAGGACACGTGCCCCATTTGAGCCATCCGGACCACTATGTGCGGATGGTCACCGACTTTGCGTCTGCAGACTAGCCTCCGACGTGGTTTCAGGCGGCTGCCTAACAAGCGCTGAGGCCGTGTGAGAACTCGCGGTAGGTAGCGAGGATTGCGCGGTTGCCACGTGGAGGCGGAATAAGGGCGGTCGAGAGACAGAAAGTCGTAGGTGAGGCGCTCCGGCGCGGGACCGCGGCCCTGGCGGGGCGTTCATCGAGCCGAAACGACGGGAAGACCCCGCCTACGCGAGGGCTTCCAGCAGCCGCGGGACGCTCACGAGGTTCAGCACCCGCTTCAGGTTGTACGTCAGCACCGTCAGGCTGAACTCGCCGCGCACCTTGCGGAGGCCCTTGAGCAGGAAATACCCCTGGTCCATGGCCCGCTTCATCGTGCCGAAGGGGTGTTCGGCGAGTGCCTTGCGTTGGCGGAAGAGCTGGGGCGCGCGCCGCAGGCGCGCTTCCATGTCTTCCAGCAGATGCTCGTCCGCCCACCGGGTGATCTTGCGCCCGTCCTTATTGCGCGTGCAGCGGGGCTTGAGGGCGCAGCGCCCGCAGGCTCGCGTCCGATAGTTCTTGATCGTGCGGCCTAACTCGACGGTGGTGGTGCGGTAGGTGAGCGTTTCTCCCGCCGGGCAGCGATAGACGTCGTGGGCCGGATCGTAGACGAAGTTGTCCTTGGTGAACAGCCCGAGCGCCTCATTCGCCGAGGTCATCGGCCGCGGCACCAGCGGCGTGATCCCCGCTGCCAGACAGGTCTTGATCTCCGCCCCGTGATAGTAGCCCTGGTCCGCGACGACCACGGGCGTCGCGCCGTCCAGCACCTCCTGCGCCGCCGTAGCCATCGGACTGAGTTGATCCCGGTCGCCGGCGGCATTCGTGACGTCTTCGGCCACAATCAGTTTGTGCTTGGCGTCTACCGCAGTCTGCACGTTGTAGCAGACCTCGATCCGCCCCCCGCTCATCATCGGTCGGCTGTCGGGGTCGGTCAGGGAGCGGACGGTCTCGCCGCTCGTGGCCAACTCTAGCTCGATGGCCGCGTACCCTGCCCGGCGCTGCTGCAACGCCGCGATCTTGTCGCGCAGGGCCTCGGCGCTCGGCCCCTCAGTGCCTGCCTCGGCCTCGTCCTGCCGCTCCAGCTCGCGGAGATACCGGGCGATCGTCCGGTCGATGTCCCGCTGCAGGGTCGCCAGGCGGGCCGGGGTGTAGCTCTTATCCCGCGCATTCACCGCCCGGAACTTGCTGCCGTCAATGGCCAGCAACTCGCCGCCAAAGAGGTCGAGCCGCCGGCAGAGGAGGATGAACTCCCGGCACACCCCCTTCAGCGCCCGGGGGTGATCGCGGCGGAAATCGGCGATGGTCTTGAAGTCCGGGGTCAGCCGGCGCAGCAGCCACAGCAGCTCGACGTTGCGATGCGTCTCCTGCTCCAACCGCCGGCTGGAGCGGATGCGGTGGAGGTAGCCGTAGAGGTAGAGCCGCAGCAGGTCGCCTGGGTCATAGCCCGGACGGCCGGTCTCGGCGGGCACCGCCCGCTGGAAGCCTAGGGCGCCCAGATCCAACTGCGCCACGAAGGCGTCGAGGAAACGGACCGGGTTGTCCGCGCCGACATAGTCGTCGAGGACCTCGGGCAACAGCACGGCCTGCGTGCGATCGGTACCGGCGATATAGGCCATCTGCGAAGCTCCGAGCGGGGGGAGCGCTGGCCAAAACCGGGGACGCACAATATATGGA
>JBOGSE010000787.1:0-2790 GCA_050694895.1 bacterium
CGGCGGCGCCGGCAGGATCGTGATTCCGGAGGGTTTGGGCCGCCTGGCGAGCCGGAAGAGCTACCGGAGGGGTTGCGGCACCGCTGGGCGCCGCGGCGTGCTCCGGAGCTGGAGTCTGAGCCTGAGCTGGAGCCGGAGCCTGAGCTTGAGCCTGGGCCAGCGCTACGGCCGGAGCCGGGGCTGGCGCTGGCGCTGGGGCCGGAGCCGCCGGAGCCGGGGCTGGATGCCGGGCTCACGGTGCTCGCGGTAGACTTGTGCGAGGAAGAGGAATGGCTTCTATTCTATTTATGAGTGGGATCTAGTTGGCTGTTCGACCGCCTCCCATTCGCCATACGGTTCCGGATTCTCCTTTGGCAGCTGGCCCGGGAGTACAGACGATTGAGAATTGAAATGGGAAAACTCAGGTGAACGCGCAAGAGATGCTTGACGCCCACGGCCACGAGCTTATCGGCAAATGGATCTGGACCGAGCCAATGGGAGATTGGAAAGGAGGTAACGCACAGGTGGTTGAACTTGGGGATGATCCTTTCGCTCCGGAGATCGTCTTTCAAGTCCGCAACGAGGCGGGAGACGAGATAGGCGTTTTCGAGTTTGAGGAAGTGGCTTTCGTCGAACATGCCGTGCCGGTCGAGCAGGTTGACTATTTCCTGGAGAGGGCCGTGGCCCACCCCCGCTCCGAGGTCGTGCCCGCAGTGGATAGAATCCTCATCGCTGCCCCACCGATGATGGCCTATTTACTGGATGTGGCCTTCACGGCGTATGGGTGGTCGCGCGGGGGGTCGGAGGCGTCACCGCTTGCACGGTGGATCCTCGTCGAGTACCGCCCAGCGGGATTCATCGCGCTAGCGGTCGCGTATGGCTATCTCGTGATGTTTCCGCTTCTCCTCCTTGTTTCGGAGCAGGCCTCTCGATTCCTTGGCCTGGTGGTTTTTACGGGGCATTCTGTCGGCCTGTGCAGTTGGATTAGCTGGTTTTTAGCCGGCTCACCCTTCGAGTATTATGCATGGTTGTTGGTGGTCGTGTTCTTGAGTGTAGTTGGGCATTTGTGTTGGATGCCGGCCCGCGTCCCATTCGACAGGAAAGGACTTTAGATGACACCAGCTGAAAATGGCATTTGAAGACGATATTTTGTTGATTGGGACTCGGTTTTATGGAATGACCTTGGAGAAGGCATTGCCGGGGTTGCGTGCACAGCTGGGTAACGTGGAATTAGCAGTGCGGGAACGTCGCAGGCATACGCGCCCCCGTGTTAGGATTGGGGCAAGGTTGTTTGTGCGCCAACCTTGCGGGCGCTTGATCCCAGTTAGATGACTATACGCAACGCAAACGGCGGGCGCGCCCTGCAAAATACACTCATCGCCGGGTCGATCGTGGTTAGCGTGCTCTCGGTAGTGGGCGCGGTCTTCGCGGGCGTTTCGGCCGTCATTAGCCCCCTGCAGAAGGAACTGGATTCGCACAGGGATGAGCTTTATCGCGTACGGCAGAGTATCGAAAGCGTGAGAAGCAAGGTCGAGATGACCGCGCAAAGGACGGCCCTGGTTAACGATAAGTTCGTCGAGGTGGAAACGCAATTCCGTGGTATGGCTCAGGTCCTTCAGCAAAGGGAAAGTAAGTGGGTGACCATGATAAGCATATTATGGAGAAAGGTCTTCCAGGAGGATCCTCCACCATTTCCAATCATTGATATTAACCCTAGTCGGAATGGCGCCGACAGGGTGATTTTGGAGTAACTGTAATGGCCGAGAAACGCGAGAAACGGTGGGCGTACTGCATCATGGTCGCCCACTTCCTCTTTCTTTCAGGCGCCGTGTTCGCTCACGAGTGCCCGGAAGGCCGGGTGCTTGTCTGCGGCACGGTGCTTCCGTCAGATCCGCCTCCGCTTCAGGGTGACCGCTTTCCTCGGCTGGGCGGTATGAAAATAGGGACGCCGCAGAATTATGACAGCCCGGCGATCCAGCAGGGACTGGCTAAACTAGATGTCGTAGTTGTTGGCTTCGGTGCTCGATTTCCCGTAGCGACGATGGAGGAGATCATAAAAGATATCATCAGGTTAAACCCGAAGATAAAGCTCTACGACTACGTCATTATCGATTCGATTCACAAGAGCAACCCGACGCTGTCGGACATTAGGGCCATGGCCGCCGAGCGCAACTGGTATCTAACGTCGGACGACGGCGCCCGCGTCTCGCATGAAGGGGACGGCGGTTGGGCTGGGAATATATCGATCCCCGCCTATACCGAGTGGATGGCGCGGCGGTACCATGCCAAGAAGTGGGAGGACATCCCGTCCCTGACCGGCGTGTTTGTCGATAACGTCTTTTGGCGCCCGCGTGTGACCGGGAACTGGCAGGGCGGAGCGCCGGGGTATCGGCGCGGGTACGTGCACCACTTCACCACGCTGCGCGCCCTCATGCCGACGAAGCCTGTGATAGGCAACATAGGAGATTGGGGTAGACCCGAAGCCGTGGTACCGGAGTACAACGGGGTCCTGGACGGCGGGTACCTGGAGCACTACATCGGCGCCTCCTGGTCGCGAGAGACGGCCGGCACGACGGCGATGATGGACAGCTATCGTAAGGTGGCGAGCAAGGTCGGAGAGACGCTGATTTTCAACATGCGCGGCAACGCGACGGACTACAAGACATTCCGCTACGGACTGGCGTCCGCCCTCGTTGGAGGGGATGCGTACTTCGATTTCAGTGCTGAGGGTGAAGGCAGCATCTACAACCCGAAGGTGTCGTGGTTCGATGAATATGACTTGGCCGGCCAGGGTACGTCGAAGTGGCTGGG
>JBOGSE010000788.1:0-4125 GCA_050694895.1 bacterium
CGGATAGCTCCTCGGTCATTGCCCCGTGTTCTACCGCACCGCGCGCGCTGTGTGGCGGCTATTCGCGCGTTCCGCGCGAAAAGCTAGCGAAGACGAGGGAAGCTCACACTACTGGGCTGGGTGACGGGCGCTAACCAAATACGCTATTCCGTCGAATGGTGGAAACTCAGCGGGTCGCAGGTGGCTGTCCAAACCCTGTCGATCCCTATGCGCGAATCCACGCGGAACTCTTTGTCACTGATCTCGGTGTATCCAAAATGAATCGTCGTGTCACAAGACCAGTGAGTCTCAGTCCAAAACGCCCTGGTTCCATCATCGGCGGCGGTTCTGTACTCCAGGTCACGATGACGCGTCGTATCGTCATCACATTGCTTCTTGATTTCCCCCGTTGCGACGGGATCACCAGATTGGCCGCAAGGAGGTTTGCGGGATGCATTGTATTTTGTCCCGTCGAAGCGGAAAAAGAAGGTGTTAGCGGTCCCTGTTGAGTGGTACATGTAGAAGCGATGGTTGCCCCGTGTGATATCCTCCTGCAGCCTGTCTTCGTCATATACTCCGGTATACATCCTGGCATTAAACACCGTTGGCGGACTGGTAAAGAAGGTTGGCTGCTCAACTAGCCAACCGAACTCCAGAAAGTTATTCAAATCTCTAAACAGAAAGATTGACTCGACATGTTTGCCACCGTTGTTCGAGATTGCATTAGCTCCAACGTTAATTAGTGACCGAACCCCTGTCGAGTTCTCTGAGCCGAAGAAGAAAGGACGAGCTGCCACTGACCAGTTGCCGCGGGGAGCCGTTTCACAGCCACCGTTGTCCGCACATAGCCCGACCTTCCTACTAGCGGCTAACGGCACCCGTTCCCGGCTCGAAATCATTGCCTGACCTGCCCTCTCGCCCCCGGCCGCTCTGGCCGTGGCGGTATTGCCCCCTGAACTATCGCTCCCCCGAGCGGGAGTTCCTTCAAGCTGGGGAGCACCATCCCGGTCAAGATCAGGGTGACGGATTGCAACGGCAACAACGTGACCAACCTCGCTCCTGGTGTCAGCCTACTCAAGCTCGACAACTCCTCGGTGCCGGTGAATGGGCCAGCAATCATTGAGGTTCCGACAAAAGGCAAGAA
Source organism: bacterium (assembly GCA_050694895.1). Classification (GTDB taxonomy): domain Bacteria; phylum Sysuimicrobiota; class Sysuimicrobiia; order Sysuimicrobiales; family Humicultoraceae; genus JBQTJP01. The sequence goes on from JBOGSE010000788.1 coordinate 1,124, forward strand.
CATGCGGTGGGACGGGTGGCAGTACATCTACAACTTTTCCACCAAGAACAGCCAGTTCAGCAGCCCCGTCGGAGCGCCTCTGACCACCGGCACGTACCGCCTCGCCGTCACCGACCCGTCCTTCGGTTCAGTGGTGGTGACGTTCAACCTGAAGTAGGAACACGATCAAATCGGTCGAGTATCCATGGGCAGCAAGCCGGGTAACGACGGGAGGGGATTCCGGGGGGAATCCCCTCCCGGCTCGGTGTGGATGAGCGGGATGCCCTGAAGGGAGGACGATGGAGGTCCAGTGACTGAACCGGTCCAGGAAGCGGGACGCGGCAGGTTCTCTCGGTTGCGGCCCGGCAACCTCCTCACTGCGGGCCCCGCCCCCCGCATGCCTTTCGTCGCCGCCCTGGGCATCGCGATGGTCCTCGGGATCGGCCTGCTCGACCGGCTCACCGGCCTGGAGCTCTCGTTCTCGATCTTCTACCTGCTCCCTGTCTCGCTGGTCGCGTTGGGGGCGGGACGATGGGCCGGGACGGCAGTCTCCTTCCTCTCTTCGGCGACCTGGCTGGCCGCCGACCTCCCTTTGGGCATCACCCATTCGAGCCCCTTCGTCCATTATTGGAACGCCGCCGTCCGGCTCGGCTTCTTCCTGATCGTCACCGTTCTGCTTGCGGCCTGGAAAGGGGCGCAGAAGCGGGACCGCCGTCGCCGCCGCACGCTGGAGGCGGTGAACGAGGTCGCCCAGGCCATTCTGCGTGGCCGCCCGACCGACGAGGTGGTGGCGCTGCTCACCGGGCACGCTCGTGAGCTTCTCGGTGCGGCCCTCGGGTGACGGCGACACAGGACAAGGAAGGGGAGCTGGTGGTCCGCGCCGTCGACGGTCTCCACGCCGAGGAGCTCGAAGGACTGGTGTTCGAGGGGGACGACTCGCCCAGTGCGGAGGCGATGCGAACGCGGTCCCCCGTGGCGCTTGCCGATGCGGCGGGGGATCCACGCCCGCACGTGCCGTTGGTGCGGGTAGGTGACATCGGGCCGGCGGTGTTCGTGCCCCTGACCGGGGGCGGACGGCCCTTCGGAACGCTGTCGATCGGCCGCCGGCGAGGGGACCGGCAATTCTCCGAGGACGACTTGATACTGGTGCAGGCCTTCGCCACCGAAGCCGGCGTCGCCCTCGAGTACGGCGAGATCCGCAACGAGCTCGAGCGGTTGGCCGTGCTCGATGAGCGCCAGCACATAGCCAAGGACCTGTACGAGTGGGTGGGCCAGTCGCTGTTCGCGGTCGGCATGCTGCTCCAGGCCGCCGACGCTCGCGAGGACGTCGACGCGCCGGCGGCTGACCGAGGCCGTGGACGAGATCGACCGGATTATCGCCGAGCTGCACCGGTAGATCCTCGAGCTCAGCCCGAGCCTGCCGATCCTGTCCACGCCTGAGCTCTCGTAGAGGCGGCCGCACCCCAGCCCTGGACGCCGGCCGCAGCCGCCGCGCCCTTGGGCCTTGCCTCGCCGGCCGCAGCCTCTCTAAGGTGCCGAAGCCGACAGCCTGCGTATTCCGCACTGGAGGGGGCATGAAGCTGCTTCCCTGGCAGCGGCTCGGGGCCCGGGAGGTGGAGCCAAACGTCGTCGCCTTCGGCCTGGTCCTCCCGTGGGTCTCCGCCGGCCACGGCTTCCGGATCTCCGTGAAGGTGATCCACGGGCGGGATCAGTTCCTCCAGGACATCCCCCCGGAGGAGTTCGAGCTGGAGCCTGCGCCAGCCGGCCCGCCCCGAGCTCGACTGGATCGTCGACCCGTTCGCCCGCGCGTAGCGCGTGGGCAGGCTCCCGGCCATCACGCTCGGCTACGAGCCGCATGCGTGGAGCGCCACCGAGTCGACCTGGAGGTCCCTGCGGTCTCGGACCTCATGATTTACGAGCTGATGCTGAGCGAGTTCGCGGGCGGCGTCGACGGGACGATCTCCCGGCCCGACTACCTGGCCGACCTCGGCGTCAACTGCCTGGAGCTGATGCCGGGGTCTCGAACGTCGCCCAGGTGGTCGACTGGGGCTTCCTGCCCAACGGCCACTTCGGCGTCGACGAGCGCTTCGGGCGTCGCAGCGACCTGAAGCGCCTGATCGACGAGGCGCACCAGCGCAGCCTCGCCGTCATCGTCGGTCTACGGCCACACCTCGGAGGCGTTCCCTACGCTCAGGTCTACCGCCACCTGAACTAGGAGCAGAACCCGTTCATGGGCCCGTTCGCCAAGGACTACTTCGGTGAGAAGCACCGACTTCGCCCGCACCCTCACCCGGGACTACTTCCTCACCGTCAACCACCACTGGCTCGACGTCTACCAACGTCGTCGGCTTCCGCTACGACTGCGTGCCCAACCGCCGTTCAGCAGCGATGCAACTCGGTGCACCCGCGGCATCGCCTCGTGGGCATGCGCACCCTCACCCGGGACTACTTCCTCACCGTCAACCACCACTGGCTCGACGCCTACCACGTCGTCGGCTTCGGCTACGACTGCGTGCCCAACCCTGGGACGGCCCCAACGGGTCGGGGTACGCCAACCTGGTTCCCCACCTACCAGGAGTCAAGCGGGGGCGGCTCCGGGCACCGGCAGCGCTTCTTCGACGGCGGGCGCATCAACCTCGTCCAGTGAGCCCGACCGGTACCAGCGTCGCCGGCTGCTGCAGTTCACGCTTCCTCGACGACGAGTTCACCCGGATCCCCTCAACTACGGCGGCGACCACCGTGCGGTCCCGTTCAGGTTTCCGCAGGGCGGCGAGCACGTGGAGGAGCTGCACGACTCCGGGGGGAGACTAGCTGACAACCCGCAGGACATCGTTCCGTACCAAACAGCAGGACATCGTTCCGCTGCCACCCTGCAGTAGACAGCAGGACATCGTTCCCGATGCCCGAGTCGGCAATGCCTCCGCACCGGACCCGGGCGTGATCCTCGACACTTGATGGCGCTTCCCCGCGACGCCGTTCGAGAGGGGGAGCGAGGTGGCGACAGCGGAGGAAGCGGCGCGCCG
>JBOGSE010000789.1:0-1732 GCA_050694895.1 bacterium
CCCGGCCGCCGGCGTCACCCTGAGGGTTGCGGCATCACGCTAAGCGCGCGACCGCCATTTCCGTGGCGGCACGCTTCACCAGGTAATCCACGAACACCGGCACCGGGTCGAACCCCACGACCCGCGGCGCATCGGTAACGAAGTTCGACAGCGCGTTGATGTCGTAGAAATACCGCCTCCCGTCGCGCTCGCTGATTACATACTCGATCCCACCCACATCTATCGTCGCGGCCCGCGCAATGTGCAGCACCTCGTCGATGATTTCCTGGGGCGGCCTGTAGCCTTCGACCTTGAGGTTTGTCTTCGGGAGATCGACCGGGCATAGGTCGACCGGAAAGGCCGCGGATGTCACCGCCGCGCGCTCCGGCACCGACACGACCGGCGGCACCACATCAACCGTGCCGTCAGTCTGGCAGATGTCGGCCGGGCACAGGTTGAAGCCGGCGGACGGGTTGGGAAACACCTTGATCGCGTAGAGGAACCGGCCGTCCAGCACCTCGACGCGCACGATGTAGCCACCGACGGGCGCGTGATACTCTTGGATCAGGGCGGTGTCATCGATCCCCAGATCGATGGTGCCGGCCGCAAGCGCCGCCTCGATCTGATCCTGACTGTCAAACCGTTGGATCTTCGCCCCGCTGCCGCCGATGTTCGGCTTGACGAGGATTGGGAAATCCAGGTAGCGTGCCGCCTCGACCGCCTGCCGCGGTGTGTTGACCACCCGCGTGCGCGGATGCGGCAGTCCCAGCCGGGAAAGAAGGCTGATCTGGGTGGTTTTGGAGAGTTCCAGCGCAAAGGCGTCCACGCCGTTGACGACCGGCACGCCCCAGGTGCTCAGGTAGCGCAGGTACGCAAGCGACGCAAAGATCGCGTGCCCGTGCCCGCGCACGTATGAGGACGGGCTCATCCGGTTCAGCACCAGCGCGTACGCCGGACGCTGCGCGGGATTGAAGTTCAGATCCGTCGCCAGTATCCGGTCATAGTCGATCTGTCGGCGATCGAGCTCCGCGAACAGCGGCCCGAACCATTCCGGATGCTCGTACAGCACTGCCAGTCGTCGTGATGCAGCACTCATGCGATCTGTCCCTCCTCATGTGCAGCAGACCGGACGCGGAGCGCCCGTCGCAGCAGCCTCCAGTTATCGAGTCTGGGGTCCGGTCAGACCGGACGGAAAGGCGAAGGCACAACGGCCTCCGCCCCGGGACAGATGCAGTTGCGAGGGCGTCGGACTGACAGCGCGAGCAATGTCGGCAGATCCTGCATGGTGTTCTTGACCGGCATCATAGCACGTTCAGACAGGGGAAAACCACTGTACCGCGCGGAAAATCGTGCTCGTGGATTCCCGGGAGCGCCAGTGGGTGCGCTACGCGGTGTGGACGGCGGCGCTCATCGCGTTGGCGTGGATACTCTCGCGCTTCAGCACGCTGGTCGTCATGGCTATTGTCGTCGGCATCCTCACCTTTCCGGTCTTTCCGCTCACCGACTGGCTCGAGCGGCGCTGGCGCCTTTCCCGCGGCGGTGCCGCCGCGTTGACATTGCTGGCCGTGTTCGGCGTGCTCCTCCTCGGCCTCATCGCGTTCGTCCCATGGATCGTGGCGCAGGTGCAGGTCCTGATCCGCATGGTTCCGCCGGGGTTTACGGCGGTCTCCGAGTTTCTCTCTCACTGGCAAACGCGGGTGGCCGAACCCACCTTCCCACAATTCCTGCGGACGGCCTGGGAGCGCGCCGGCGA
>JBOGSE010000790.1:0-2891 GCA_050694895.1 bacterium
AGCGAGGCGATCGAATGCACCCCCAGGGCCAGCACGCCGGCGAATGGCCCGATGCCGACCCACACCGCGAACACCGTGGCCATGATCAGCGGCTCGATCGACCGCGCGATGTTGAAGATCGTGCGCATGACGTAGTAGACCGACAGGCTCGCCGCACTGCGCCCCATCAGGTTCTTCGCCGCGAGGAACGAGAGCGGCACCGCGAAGACCACGGCCATGGTCGTGCCCATGAGCGCGAGAAATATCGTTTCCACCATGCGGAAGAGGGTCAGGCGCAGGGTGTTGCTCAGGCCCAGCGTCGTGCCTTCGAGCGTCACCTGCGCGATGATGTGGTGCGCCGTCCCAATGACGTTCGGCACCGTGATCGCGGTCTCGAAGCGCCCCGAGGCATCGGTGGTGCCTTTCGCCACCGTCGCCGTCGACCCCGCCTGGTCGCGCCAGATCACCTCGATCGGTCGGGAGGGCGCGAAGCCTTCGGCGGTCACGGTCACGCGGTCGCCGATCTTTGCCGACGCGGGAGTGAGCGTGACGCGGCCTTCCCCGCTGATCTCGGGCGGCGGGGCGGTCCCACCGTCCAGACCGATCCCGGCATCCACGCGCTGCTGACGAGGGTAGTACTGCAAGAGATCGGGGCGGACCAGATCCAAGAGCAGGGGCCGGGCGAGCGACCACTTCGTCGCCAGCTCGACGAGGTCGATCTGCGTGACCTTCCATCCATACGCGTAGATCATCGTCAGGACGACGAGCCACGCCAGCACGCGGAGCGCCCCGCGGCCCGGACGGGGGATCTCCGGCGCCCGCGGCAGCGGGGTGGTGGCGTTCTGCTTCATCAGGCGATCTCCACCTCGATGGCCTCTTCGCCGTAGATCCCCTTGAAGCGCGCCTCGTCGATCTCAGCGGGCAGGCCGTCGAAGACGATGTGGCCCGCCTTGAGCGCGACCACGCGCGTGCCGTACCGGCGCGCCAGGCTCAGGAAGTGCAGGCTGCACATGACCGTGATGCCCTCGCGGCGGTTCAGGTCTTCCACGTACTTCAGGACCGAATGCGACGTCGCGGGGTCGAGGCTGGCCACCGGCTCGTCCGCCAGAATCAGCTTGGGGTCTTGCATAAGCGCGCGCGCGATGCCCACCCGCTGCTGCTGCCCGCCCGAAAGCTGGTCGGCGCGCGTGTGGGCCTTCTCGGGAATGCCGACGGTCGCGAGATGGGCAGCGGCCTGGTCGCGGAGCCCCCGAGGAAAGTAGTTATACAGGGCCCAGGTCGGCGGCACGTAGCCCAGGCGCCCAGACAGCACATTGGTGAGGACCGATGAGCGTTTGACCAGGTTGAACTGTTGGAAGATCATGCCAATCTGCCGCCGCGTCTGGCGGATCCCCTCGTGCCCGAGCGCGGTGACGTCGACGTCGTCGACGAAGATCTTGCCGGACGTGGGCTCGATGAGGCGGTTGATGCAGCGCATCAGCGTCGACTTCCCCGACCCCGACAGCCCGATGATGACGAGGAACTCACCCGGCGCAACGGACAGGGTGATGTCCGTGAGTGCCCGCGTGCCGTCGGGGTACGTCTTGGTCAGGTGCTCGAGCCGGACCGCCGCACCGCGCACCGCGTCACCTCAGATGAACAAAGGGAGGAGTGCTGGTCGCACTCCTCCGTCGTTGGCTATGTCCGTGCGGGTTTCCTGCGTGACCTACCGCCGCAGAAGCTCCTCCAGGTTCAGACCGAGAAACTTGGCGGCGTCCCGGATGGGATCGAAGTAGTCGTCGAAGGTCCTGAGCTTGGACTGCTTGTAGGTCGTCGTCAGCGCATTGAAATCCGCGAAGCCCTGGATCTGGTAGAGGCGATCGAGCGTCTCCTTGCCCGGCGCGGTCTCTGCGATGCGGAACAGGGCCTTTGTGGTCTTCTCCTTTACCTCATCGGGCAGGTCGCGGCGGAATGACACGGTGTCGTTGGGGATGGGATCCGTGTACATCAGGACCTTGACCTTGTCGTTGACGTCACCATACTGTCTGACGACCGTCGTCCGCGCGTCGCTGAACACCTCGTCGCCGAACGTGGCACCGGCGTCCACCGACCCGGTGTAGACCGCCAGGACCACCCTGTCGTGCCCGCCCGCGAAGAGGACCTGGCTGAAGAACCGATCGGGGTCGATCCCGTTCTTTTTCAAGAGCGCCGCGGGGAACAGATACCCGGACGCGGACGCGGGGGTGACGAAGGCGAACTTCTTCCCGCGCAGGTCGTTGAGGTTCTTGACGTTCTGGTCCGCGCGATAGATGATCTGGGACTTGTAGAACGGCAGCCGGGCCCGGACGCTGACCAGGCGGACGTCCGCCCCACACTTCTGGTGGGCGAGCACGTAGGCGAACGGAGCCAGGAACGCGATATCCACACGGCCCGCGCACATCGCCTCGATGGTCGCCACGTAGCTCGTAGGAACCGTGGCGGTGACGCGGTAGCCGGTCGCGACCTCGATCATCCGTGCCAGTATACTCCCGGTCTCCAGGACCCGCTGGGAGTCCTGCGATGGGACGAACGCGAGCGTCAGCGTCGTCTGGCCCGCAGCGGGCGGTGGGGCCGCCCCGACCACGCCCAGCGCGAGTGCCCCGACAAGAGCGATCGCCACACCATGAAGCGCACGCTTCACCATCGTCCACCTCCGACGGGACGGGCCGGCGCCCGCCCCAGCACTATCCTTATACGTGTGCTCACTATACGTGTGCTCACTCAGGCCTGTTCCAGCATATCATGGTTCACTGCTTGCGAGGGACGATCGTCACCGCGGTCACCTTGCCCGCGTCGCCCTCGACGCGGAATCTGACTCCCTGGCCTTCATAGTAGAACATCACACCGCCGCGGCCGACCCCCGACATCCGCTCGGGCATGCCGTACTGCGTCAA
>JBOGSE010000791.1:0-10204 GCA_050694895.1 bacterium
GCCTTTCAGAGCGCAGGCGACGCGGTCGGGGGTGCCGTGGCGGCCCAGCGGGCCCTTGCCGCGCATCCCTGGCCGCACGATGCCAGGTTGCAGGTGCGGATGGGGCTGCATACCGGCGCGCCGATGAAGACGCGCGAAGGCTTTGTCGGTCTCGATGTGCACCGGGCCGCCCGGATCTGTCAGGCGGGGTGGGGAGGGCAAATCCTCATCTCCGAAGGCACGCAGCAACTCCTCGACCCCCTGCCCGAAGGCGTGGAGCTGCGCGACCGCGGACTGCACCGCCTCAAAGACCTCCAGCGCCCAGAGCATATCTTTCAAGTCATTCATCCCGCGCTCCCGGCCGATTTTCCGGCGCTTCGCTCGCTCGATCCGCGTCTCACCAATCTGCCGATTCAACTGTCGAGCTTCGTCGGACGCGAGCGCGAGCTGACCGAGGTCACCGACCTCGCGTCCCGCTCCAGGCTCATCACGCTCACAGGACCGGGCGGCACCGGCAAGACCCGCCTGGCCCTTCAGGTTGCGGCCGAGCTTACGGACAGCTTCAAGGACGGAGTCTGGCTGATGGAGTTTGCCGCAGTCACCGATGCGGCGGCCGTGCCCCGGGTTGTGGCGGCTGTGCTCAACGTACGCGAACAGCCGAGGGAACCACTGGCCACCACGCTGGCCGAAGCGCTCGGTACGCGGAGGATCCTCCTGATCTTCGACAATTGTGAGCATGTGGTTGCTACAGCCGCCGAACTCGCTGATGCCCTGCTTCGATCCTGTCCAAACCTCTCCGTGCTGTCGACGAGCCGTGAGCCGTTGGGCGTGAGCGGCGAGACGACCTATCCGGTGCCATCCATGGCGCTGCCCGATCCGGACCACCTGCCGGCCCCCGAAGCCCTGCCGGGGTACGAGGCCATCCGGCTGTTCGCTGATCGGGCCACGGCCGTGCTCCCGACCTTCCGGCTGTCGGCCGCGAACGCCGTCGCTGTGGTTCAGGTCTGCCGGCGGCTGGACGGCATACCTCTTGCCGTCGAACTGGCCGCGGCGCGTGTGAAGGTCTTGTCTGTGGAAGAGATCGCGAAACGGCTCGATGAGCGCTTTCGTCTGCTCGTTGGCGGCAGTCGCACCGCACCTCCGCGCCATCAAACGCTTCGGGCCGCGATGGACTGGGGCTACGATCTGCTCTCCGAGGCAGAGCGCGCCGTCCTGCGGCGTCTTGCGGTGTTTGCTGGCGGGTTCACCTTGGAGGCCGCCGAGCGTGTCTGCGCCGCTGAGGGCGTGGACGCTGCCGACCTTCTCGATCTGTTGAGTCATCTGGTGGATAAGTCACTCGTCGTCGCCGATACCGAAGATGGACCACCCCGGTACCGGATGCTGGAAACGGTCCGGCAATACGGCCAAGACCGCCTGCGGGAAGGCGGCGAAGAGCGGGCAGCGCGCGAGCGCCACCGCGATTGGTTCCTCCACCTGGCTGAACGGGCCGAGCCGGAACTCCGCGGGCACCAGCAGTCTGACTGGCTTGACCTGCTGGAGCGCGAGCGCGACAATCTCCGGGCTGCTCTCGAGTGGTCGTTGACCTCGGCCAATACAGACGCCGCCCTCAGGCTGGCGGTGGCGCTTATCTGGTTCTGGGACACCCGCGCATACTTCAGGGAGGGGCGTGACTGGCTGGGCCGCGCGCTTGCAGCGCCGGAACCGATTCGAAGCCGGCTTCGTGGCCAGGCATGGAGTGCGGCCGGCCATCTGGCCTGGCACCAATCCGACTATCGCGAGGCGCGGACCCTGATCGAGGAGGGGCTCGAGATCTTCACAGAGCTCAAAGACGCCTCGGGCATCGCCGATTCCTTGTGGTTCCTGGGGCTCACGGTGTCGGAACAGGGCGAGTACGCGAAGGCCGTGGAGACCTACGAACGCGGTCTGGCGCTATACCGCGAGCTTGGCGATAGGCGCGGCGTCCTGGAAATCCTCAACTGGATGGGGTTTACGGAGAACGCGAGAGGCAACGTCGAACGCGCGGCGTCGCTTCACACCGAGGCTCTGGCGCTGGCTCGAGAACTTGCGGTGCCGAGGATGATCGCTGTTGCTCTTTACGGACTCGGCCACGCCGCCTCCGCTCGCGGTGACCGCGCGGGTGCCAGGGCGCTGTACGAAGAAAGCCTGGCGGTGTTTCGGCGGATCGGCGCCAGAGGATTCTACCCCGGACTCTTGCGGCGTCTGGGCGGGATCGCACGCGAGGAGGGAGACCACGAGCGAGCCGAGGCCCTCCTGCGCGAGAGCCTGATGTTTTGCCGCGAGCAGGGGGAGAAGACGGGCATCGCGACCTGCCTTGAGGACCTGGTTGGTCTTGCGGGCCGAACCGGCCGCTACGAACGCGCAGCGCGGCTTGCTGGCGCGTCGGCGGCGCTACGGGGTATCACAGGTGATGCCGGCACGTTCTGGACGCCGGACGCGTATGAGGCCGATCTCGGCCTTGTGCGCCAAGCGCTGGGCCCGAGTGCGTTCGACGCCGCCGTGGCAGCGGGTCGCGTGATGACGCTCGAGCAGGCCCTGGACTACGCGCTCGGACCTGAGAGCTGATCCGACGTGTCGATTTGGGTCCTGGGCTTCGACCTGGTTGGGGTCATGTACAGGAGCGCGCAGAAAAGCTATCGAAGTCCCGCGGCAGACCAGCCAAGGGGAAGTCACAATTGTCTCACCTCCCGACCGGAACGGTTACCTTCCTCTTCACTGATATCGAAGGCTCCACGCGCCTCCTTCAGCATCTCGGCGATACCCGCGGGGCCGAGGTCTTTGGGCGCCGCGATGAGCCTCGATCAGGTCCTCGAGCATGTGCTGAGCCCGACGCCCCGAGGTGCTTGTTGAGCAACGAGCCCACGACGCGGTGTCTGCCGTGATCCGAGGCGGAACGTCAGAGCGGCCACTCTTGGCCGGGCTGCTGGTTGCGTTCATTTGCATGGGGTGGGGGGGCTCCTGGGACTCTCACTGGCATATGTGGGTTGGTCGCCATTCTGTCTGGATCCCCCCGCACCTGTTCCTCTATGCGGGTATCGCATTGAGCGCCGTCCTGGCGGCCGTGATGGCGCTGCGACCGACGCCCAACCGGCCGCGCCCCAACGACAAGACGACCGGACGGCGCCTGCCGCAGGCCACTCATGTCGTTGGCATCGGTGTGGCGACGATGATGGCCGCGGCAGTGTTCGATATTATCTGGCATCGAACGATTGGGGATCGCACGATCTGGAGCCCACCACATGTGCTGTTCGTCCTGGGCGGCGTCACGGTTGCTTTGGGGACCGCGACGGCGTTCGTGCGGGCGGCGCGTGATGACATCGTCCCCGATGCGCTGGCGAGGGCTGCGACAGGTGGATTTGTTGGGGTTCTGCTCAATGCCGCTTACTTCGGCCTCCTCCCGGGCGTTGTCCTCGTCCTCGATCCGAATAGCGCGGCGGGTTCGACCCTCCGCGTTCTCCCGTCTCCGTATGCGCTCGCCGCCTTCGCGAGTCTGGTCATGCCAGCGATTCTCTTGATTTCCAGGGAGGCGATCAGGAGCTCAGGATTGGGCGCCGTGGCGCTCACCGGATTCGTCTTCTGGGGAGCGCAGGTGTTGCTCCACCTCGCGCTCACACCACCGGTAGCTAGTGCGCTCGGGTATGCAGTCAGGCCTTCGAGTGTTCTGCACTGGCCCTTTGAGCTGGCGATCTACGGGGCGGCAGTGGCGCCGGTGCTGGCAACAAGCGGTCTGATCCGCAGATGGCCCTCCGTCGGCGGGGCCGTTGCGGGGGTGCTGTTCGCGGGTGAGGCGCAGATCGGGCTGCAGGGCCTCGGAGTCCCGGCCGGGATCAACGCCTGGGGTTTTGTGGTCTGCGCCCTCTTCGGCTCTGCGAGTGGCGTTGCGGGTCGCGCGTGCGGACGGTGGATTGGTACCCTGATCTACTGCGTGCCAGAGAACCGTGAGGTGTCGTCACCGATGCAGCGACGCTCTTCAGATGCATACACCGCGGGCGGTGCGCTGGTAGACTTCCTCGGCTTTCTCTGCCGCGTCTCACCGAGCCTTAGGCGGCGGCTCTCGAGATTGCTGTACGAGATGCTGGCGGCGCGCGACGATGATGCCGACTGGGCATTCATGAACTATGGCTTCGCCGAGCTGGATCCACACGCAACACGTCTGGAGCTGGCGCCCGCCGACGAAAAGGACCGCTCCGCGATCCAACTCTACCACCACGTTGCCGCGTCGGTTGACCTGCGAGATCGAGACGTCGTTGAGGTCGGGTGTGGACGCGGTGGGGGTGCCTCATACATTGTGCGCTACCTCCGCCCACGCTCGATGGTAGGAGTCGATGTCTCACGCAGGGCCATCGCCCATTGTCGGCGTCATCGTGGTGCGGCAGGACTGTCATTTGCCCACGGCGACGCTGAAGCGCTGCCATTCAACGGTGGGCTCTTCGATGTGGTCATCAACATCGAGTCGTCGCACTGCTACGGCTCCATGGACCGGTTCCTGACCGAAGCCTACCGCGTGCTCCGGCCCGATGGTCTGCTGCTCTTTGCCGACCTGCGGTTCAACGATGGTATCGCACGGCTGCGCAACCAACTGCGGTCTTCTCGATTCCAACTGCTCGAAGCGCATACGATCACCGGAAACGTGGTGAGGGCTCTCGAGTGGGATCATGAGCGCAGGGTGGCGCTCATTTGCCAAAAGGTGCCGCGGCTCTTCCGCGGACCATTCTTGCGATTCGCCGGGGCAAAGGGCACGCGCACCTATGAGATGCTGCGCCACGGTCAGGGCGAGTATCTCTGCTGCGTACTTTCCAAGGCCGCCATGTAGTCACGAACTGTGGTGCTCAGCGTGCCTCAGCACAAGGACCGAGTATCCAACAGCACGGCCTGCAGGGGTCTTGCGACCGGCTGGGAAATGCTTTCCTGCACCAGAAGGGAGGCTAGGCATGTTACGGAGACTCCGCAACGTGATCCGCGCGTTCCTCGGCCTGTTCATCCGCATGGCCGAAGACCCGAAGGTTATGCTCGAGCAGTACATCGAAGACGTGCGCTCCAAGATCCCCGCGATGCGCGCGACGGCCGCCAATGTGATCGCCACCGAACTAAAACTCAAAGCACAGATTGAGGAATTAGAAAACCAGGTCGGCGATCTGGACAAGCAGATCATCGCGGCGGTGAAGCTCGGCCCGCAGTACGAGGCCGAGGCCAAGATGCTGATCGCCGCCAAGGCGACCGCCGAGCAGAGCCTGATCGAGACCCGCGACCAGTACGGGAGCGCCAAACCCGCCAGCGAACAGGCGCGCAAGGCGCTGGAGGACGCGCGGCTCGAAGTCGAGCGGCGGGTGCGCGAGGCCCGTGCCCTGATCTCGCAGCAGGAGATGATCCGGATGCAGGAAGAGCTCTCGGGTCTGATGGCATCATTCGAGATCGGGGATCAGTCCGACGTGCTGCAGCGTGCGCGCGATCGCATCCGCGATCGGGCCGCCCAGGCGCAGGCCCGGGTGGAGCTGGCGACCAAAGATGTGGATGCGAAGCTGCGCGACATCCGCCGCGCGACGGCTCAGATCGGCGTTGAGGAGCAGCTGCGGGAGTACAAACGACAGTTGGGCATGCTGCCTGAAGAGCCCGTGACCAAGACGATGCAGCCGGCCAAGCAGACGGAGACGCAGCAGTAGGCAATGGGCCTCACCCGGTTCGGCAAGGTCACACTGACGCTTGTTGTCCTCCTCATGCTCGGGTACTGGTTTTCCACGCATCCGGACGCGGCCAGGGATCTCCGGCCCCGATACCCCACGCGGCCGCCACAGGTCGATCCAACCCCACCGCTGACGCCTGCGCCACGAACCGAATCGACGCCGCGGACCGAGGCGCAGAGCGCCCGGGTGCGCGGCCGCGAGCAATATGCCGCGGGGGACTACGCCGGAGCCATTGCGAGCCTGGGGCGGGCGATCACGGCGAATCCGCTCGACATCGAGTCGATCACGCTGCGCGAGAACGCCTACGCCCTGCTGCCCGGCAAGCCGGTGTGGGAGGTCGCCGTCGCCGGGCCCTTCACGGGTCCGCAGGAGCAGTACGGTCTGCAGATCCTCTTCGGCGTGCACTATGCTCAGCGCCAGGCCAACCAGGCCGGCGGAATCCGTGGCCGGAGGATCGTCGTGAACTTCCACGACGACAGGGCGTCCGCCGAGGAAGCCATCAGGGTCGCCCAGCGTATCACCGGCAATCCCGATGTGCTCGCCGTGATCGGCCACTACAACAGTCGCGCGACGCTGGCCGCGGGGCCGCTCTACCAGAGTGCGGGGGTGCCCGAGATCACCTCGACATCGACGAATCCGGCCATCGCGGAGCTCGGCGACTACATCTTCAGAGTGGTGGGCCACGACGGGGAGCAGGCGAGGGCGCTCGCCAACGCCATCTGGAAAGAGGGGCATCGCACGACGCTGCTCTTCGCGGATCCCGAAGACGCCTACTCGCGCGGCCTGGCTGAGAATTTCCAGCGTCTGTACGAACAGCTGGGCGGGCAGATCATCAGTAATCCGTTTACGGTCAACGGTGAGATCCGCATCAGGGCCGACCCGAGGGAGGCCAACGCCGTGCTGGTCACCGGGGAATACTCGGATGCCGGCAAGATCGCCCGAATGCTGCGCGAGATGGGCTCTAGTGCGCCGATTTTCGGCGGTGACGCGGTGTACAGCCAGGGGTTGTTCGCATCCGGCGGTGACGCGGTACGCGGCGTCCGCGCGACGGCCTTCTACCATTACACGGTGCGAAACTCGCCGTTGCTCCCGCGGGCGGAAGAGTTCGCCCGACAGTTCGAAGCCGCCATGGGCGCCCCGGCGAACCAGAACATGGCTTCGTCATACGATGCCGCCACGCTTGTCCTCAACGCCCTTCGCGCGGGGAGCGGTACACGGGAGGCGATTCAGGCCTATCTGGCCAGTGTCGGCCGCTCGCGTCCCGCCCACATCGGTGTGACTGGGAAGATCGCCTTTGATGCCAACGGCGAGGCGGTCGGCAAGCCCTGGGTGCTCGTTCGGGCGCGCGAGCGTGATTTCGTCGCCGACCGAGTGATTGTCCCGTAGCACGTGACCGGATCCGCCCCGTCGCAAGACCCTTCCGAGCCGCGCCGGCCCAGGATCCTCCAGGCCCTGCTCCAGGACTTCAACCTCATCGGTCTTGGGGGTGTGGCGGCGCTCGCCGTGCTGACGGGCAGTCCCATTCCGCTGATCGTCGGCGGAGCCGTCGAGGCGCTGTACCTGATCAACGCGCCGGGCAGCCGATGGTTCGAACGATATCTCGCGCTGCAGCGCGCGCGGCACCGCGGTCAGCGGCGCGAAGCCTGGCGGCAGCGGACGCTGACGGCGCTTCCCCGCGCCGAGCGGGAGCGATTCCACGCGACACAGCATCGGCTCGCCGGCGCACGTGACTCGCTCAATCAGGAAACACGCCTGCTCGCGCACGCCGAGCTCGATCGGGTCGAAGACCTCCTCGACCAGATCCTCGATCTTTTGCACGTCCGGGCGGCGGCCAAGGCGCACCTGTCCACCATCGATTCGGGCGCCCTGGGGCAGGAAATGGAGGATGTCAGGCGTCGTATAAAGGAAACGGACCACCCGGGACTGATACGCGTCGAGGAGCAGCGGCTCGAGGTGCTGGTAAAGCGCCTGGAAGAGTACAGGCAAATGAAGCGGAGCCTTCAGATCGTGACCTCACAGATCTCCACACTCGAGCACAGCATCGCCTACCTCGCCGACAAACTTGTGTCGTGGAACGCGGCCGGCCGTGAGCCACAGGGCCTCAAGGAGATCCTGGCCGGTGTAGAGAGTACGGAGCAGGCCATGAACCAGGTGCGCCCGGTGATTGAGCAGATCCACCGGACACGCGAAGCGTGAAACGGACGCATGACGTCGAGGATGGTCGTCGATGGATGAGGCGCTCAAGGATGAAGCACTGACCCTGCCGTCCTGGGCCGAGGACATCCGGGCGAAGTACGAGAGCGGTGCGGCGAGCCAGTTCTTGCTGCACACGAATATCTACGATGTCTATTCGCTTGGGGGCGAATATCTTCGGCTCCGCGAGTTCCTGACAAAGTCCCTCGCCGGCGCGCCGCAGATGCTGGTGGCGTACTACAATCTGGCCGACGGTCTGTCGTTTGCGAACGACCAGATGCTGCGTGAGTTCCTGACGTTCTACAAAGTCCGCGGCTCGATCGCGGGACAGTCGGCCCCCCAGCCCGGCGAGGGGGAGGCTCTCCGCGCCGAGCTGCGAGACCCGCGCGCCGTGCTCCCGATCCTGGGGCGGCTCCTCGCCATCCGCAACAACGTCTTTCTCTTCATCGACCACGTTGAGAAGATCGCACCGGCCGGCGAAGCGGCGGGCCTCTCGCTCGACGACCGCCGTCACGTGACGCTGCTGCAGCGCTGGGGGTTCGAGCCGGCCTTCCTCGCGCGCAACAACTTCATCATCCTGGTCAGCGAGCATCAGTCCGCGGTTCATCCCGACCTCTGGCGGGGCAACCCGCAGCTCGACAGCGTCCGCATCCCCTTTCCCGACGAGCCCGAGCGGCTGCGCTTTCTCGAGACGGCCTTGCGGCGCGAGCCCCTCGAAACCGAGATGACCCCGGCGCGCCTGGCGAGCCTGACGGCCGGGCTGTCGCTGGTCAAGATCGAGGGGTTGCTCAAGCAGGCTCGCCGCGTAGCCGATAGGCTGACATTCAATGAGGTCGCCCGGCGAAAGAACGAGCTGATCGAAGATGAATATGGCGGATTGATCAAGATCGTGGAGCCCCGCCACGGCCTCGATGCGGTTGCCGGAATGCAGGCGGCCAAGGAAGAGCTGCGTGTCGTCATTGACGCCTTTCGCCGCGGCGATGCGGCCAACGTGCCGATGGCGATCGGGCTGCTCGGCCCTCCGGGCACCGGCAAGAGCTACATCGGGATCGCCATCGCGAAGGAGCTCGGCGTGCCCATCGTCGAGATCGGCAACCTGCGCGCCGAGTACGTGGGACAGAGCGAGCGCAACTCCGAGAAGGTAATCAATTTTCTCGAATCCATCGGCGGAGTCGTCGTGCTCTGGGACGAGATCGATCAGACCTACGGCCAGCGCGGCGAGCGCGGCGACTCGGGCGTCAGCCAGCGCTTATGGGGAATGTGGAGCAAGTTCCTCGCCGACTCGCGCCACCGTGGCCGGATCCTCGTGATCTGGATGACGAACCGACCGGACGCCATGGACGAAGCCACAAAGCGGCCTGGACGTCTGGGCGATCTCAAAATCCCGATCTTCTACGCGGCCGACGATCCGCTGGGCGTGCTCCGAATTGTTGCGGGCCGGCTCGGCGCGCGGCTGCCCGACGACCTGGCGCCGGTGGCCGAGAAGATCGCCGGCTACTCACCGGCCGAGATCGAGGCCATGGTCACGGTGGCGCGGCGGACCGCGCCCCGGCAGGAGGGAACCGCGACGCTTTCAGCGGAACACCTGATCGCAACGACGGAGCGATACCGGCCGACGCGCAACGAGACCATGATCGAGTTCATGGAACTCCAGGCCGCGCTGGAGTCCACGTTTCAGGATTTTCTGGCACCGCCATATCGCACCATGAGCCGGGCCGCGATGGAAGCGCGGGCCCACGATCTGCGGCTACGCCTCACGGCAATGGGTCTCATTTAGCGAAGGAGACGTGATGCACGCATGAGCATGCACCCGCCACACCGTCATGCCTATCGGCCCGCCGTGGCAGGACGGCGTGCGGTCGTGACTTCTGCGCACCCGCTCGCCTCCATGGCCGGCATCCAGATGCTCATTGCGGGCGGCAACGCCGCGGATGCCGCGGTGGCGGTCGCCAGTACGCTCAATGTTGTTGAACCCTACATGTCCGGCATCGGCGGTGTCGGCGCGATGGTGATCTCCTCAGCCAAGCGCAGGGAGCGCCACATCCTGAACTTCGTCGGCCGTGTGGCGCTTGCCGCCGATCCTGAGCGCGCCACGAAATCCGACCTCGAAAATGGACCGCGCGCCTGCCTGACTCCCGGAAACCTGGGCGGGTGGCTGGCCGCGCACGAGCGATTCGGGACCATGCCGCGATCGGCGGTCTTCGCGCCGGCTATCCGCATGGCCGAAGACGGCGTGCCGCTCACCTGGAAGAACGTCGAGTTCATCGAGAATGCTCGAGCCAAACTCGCGGTGTCTGCGGAGGCGCAGCGCATCTACCTCGGCGGCGGCGAGC
>JBOGSE010000792.1:0-20557 GCA_050694895.1 bacterium
CGGAAGGCGCTGCGGGAAGATCTCGCTGCGCGTAATTGCCACGTACTCGAAGGCGGCGAGCGGCAGGAGATAGAGCGGAGAAACGAGCGGGACGGACGGCAGGAGGCCCGAGCACTGCGGGCACGGATAGCGGAGATAGCGGCGGAGCGGGGGTTGGGAAGGCCGGATTAAAGGGTTACGACGATGAGTGAAATAGTACCGGGCGCCATAAGCGCACCGACTGAGACAGCGCCTGCGGTTGCGGCCGTAGAATACCCGTCCACCTGGCGAGCGGAAGATCGGGGACATTGGGACGGGGCGTCCGACGATGTCCGGAAGATAATCGCGGCCAGGGAAAGCGGGTGGGCGAAGGAGCGCGATCAGTACAAGGCTTCCCATGAGGCGTGGTCGAAGCATGAGCCGGTATATAAGCGCTTCGAGAAGCTCTTTCAGGATGAGGGCATCGCTCCGGAAGTCGGGGTAGGCAATCTGTTGCAGCTGGCGCATACGCTGCGTTATGGGGACGATACTGTCCGCGAGAAGGTCCTGGGCGAGATGTCCCGCGTGTATGGGCCGAAGAGTAAACCGGATTATCTGGACCCCGCTGTAGCCGATCTGCAGAGCGGATACGATGGGAAGTTCAGTCAGATGCAGCAATCGATAGAGTCCATGCAGGGCGCGCTCCGCGAGTATCTTGAGAGCGACACGCGGCGATTGATCGACGAGTTTGCGAAACGCGAGGACCGCAAACACTTCAAGGATGTGAGCACTGTCATGGGACAATTAATCAAGGGCGGTATTGCCTCCGGATTAGATGATGCCTACGATATGGCCGTCCGGTTGAATCCGAAGCTATCCGCGGCGCCGGCCCCCGCCGCAGCCGCCGAGATTAAAGGCGCGCAAAGCCGGCAGGCGCTGCAGGCGGCCGGAGTAAATATTCGGGGGAACGGTAAAGCCCCGGAGGGCGCGAAACCCCAGAAGGGCAGTTTACGGAAAAGCTTGGCAAAAGCATATGACTCACTTTCAGCGAAGAACAATTGATGCCATAGGGAATCGGTTATGACATGTGAACCGTTAATTAACCTATGAGGAAAAAGCCATGGCTTCCCCGAATGCAACGTTTACGGAACTCGTAAGCACGACGTTTCGTACCCATTATCCGAACGATTTCTACGATAACGTTTGAAGGCGGACGTTGTAAAACCGCGTGAATTGCTGGAAACCCTGACCGTGAAAGACGAAGGCAATCAGCAGCCAAGCCGGGTTAGCCCCGGAAGGTTCAACGACTAGGCGGTGACGAAAGAATAATCCGCCCACGAGCGCGCGGCGTTCGTTTAGACCAGAGAGGTATATCCGAATGGTCAGAGTATATGCAGTGACATGCCTAAAAACAGGCAGAGCCTATATAGGATGCTCTGCCGGTAAGTTGGCTAAACGTTTCAGGGAACATAAATGCCTAGCGAAAAGCGGGAAACACCATGCTAAGGCACTTGTCGAAGAATGGGCTAAGTTCGACGACAAAGATTTTATAGTCAGCGTGTTAGAGTTGCTTGGAGAGAATCCAACGCTGATCCAGAAACGCGAAGCCGAGCTAAAGTGGTTGAAGGTGTATGCAGACAAGAGCCTATTGCTGAACCAGGCGATAGTGTCGTTTTCTCCAACACCTGACGCTACACTGCCTTAAACGAACGATGATATAGTCTGAGCACGGCAGAAATGTCGTGAAGCATGGGATAAAGAGCCCGTGCGATAACATGACTGAGCAAACACAACGCGCTTCTCGCACGCCTGTTCGCGAAAGAGCGGGTGATGACCGAGGACGGCGGACTGAGCATCGTCTGCCCGTTGGACTATGCGGAGAATAGCACGTACCAACGCTTCTCCGGGTTCGATGTCCTAACGCCGGCTGCATCCGATGTGCTATCGAGCGCCGAGTTTGTCTGGCGCCAGGCGGCGGTATGGATTCTCGCAAGCGGCGAGGAACTGCGCGTTAACTCCGGACGTTCCAGGATCATCAACCTGGTCGAATCCCGGATCACGAACGCGCGCCGTACCATGCGGAATCAGGTAAGCAACGATCTGTATTCCGACGGCACGCTCGCGAAACAAATGGGCGGCCTGCAGGCGCTTATCGCCGACGCGGGCGGCGGAACCGTCGGAGGCATCGATAGCGCCGTGTTTACATTCTGGCGCAACAAGGTGCAAAGCGCAGCGGCACCACTGCAGGGTGGCGGCGCGATCACCCCAAGCTCAACGACCATCGAATCGCTCATGCTTCCGCTATATATCGAGTTGGAACGAGGCGGCGACTATTCCGATTTGATCATCATGTCGAACGACTACTATACGTTCTTCGAACAGTCGCAAACGTCGATCAAGCGGTACGCCTATACGGATAACGATCTAGCCGAAGCGGGCTTTATCAGTCTGCGCTATCACCGCGCGGACGTGGTGCATGACGGCGGAAGCGGAATTCCTGGGGCACACGGCTACTTCATTAACACGGACTACATGAAGTTCGTGGGGCATGAAAACGCCATGATGACTCTGAGCGAGGAAATCCGGCCTAGCAACCAGGATGCGGTGGGGTACCTCCTCTTACTCATGGGCAACCTGACCGTGGGCAACAGGTCGCTGCAAGGGATCATGAAAAGTTAGGTGTACCTTAGGCTCTAGCAAACAGATTATAGAGGAAAATACCATGTATGCACCAACCTCGAATATTTACGCCGGCCAGCCGGTCGCAGAGTTCTTCGATCCCGATACTACTCAACGCCACGCACTCGGGACAATCGTCCAGGCCGTCGATCCATTCTGGGGCCTCGGCGAGTTTGTCTACCAGAAAGCGGCTGTAGCGTTTGCTCAACGCGGCCGTCTTTGCACGGTAGACGCCACGGAAACCAATGGCATGATCGACATGCCGAACACGGCGAATCTTGCCTATCCGCTGTATTGGAACCTGGCCGCAATGGCTATCAATGAGTTTGGATGGTTCCAATCGGTCGGTAATATTCCGGCTCAGACCGCAAACTCCATAGCGGCCGGTGTAGCAGCCGGACACGTTGCAGGAACGCTTGCGACAAACGCGGCCGGCAAGCAGGTACAGGGAATCAAAGTAATATTCGCGAGTACGAAAACATTCGGGAAAACCAATAGCATCACGGAGAATGGAAGCAAGCAGATCAAGGTGCCCGACTACAACGGATGGTTCGTTGGTATACCGCTAACAGGGACCGGCGTCGGAGCGAGTGCACTTGTCACGGCACTGAATCCTAATGGCCGCGAAGTCTCGGTCGATGTCGCATCGACGGCCAGCGGCACGGTGACTGTGACGGGAACCTATACAGGGTTCCTGTGGGTCTATGCGGATCATTGCACAAGCCAAGGCGCGATTACATAATGGAGAATCTAGGAGCTATAGACCCGACGCGGCGTGCCGAAAGGCCGGCTTACGTTCGGTTTCAACGCTCGTCACGCGAGGATCGCGGTGCGAGCATACAGGCAGGCCATATTGTCGAAGTCCATGAGGACATGGTGTACATCAACCCTCCGGGCAGTAGGGATATTGTCGAGCGCTCGGTCGACTCATGGCTGGTGCAGCTGGAGGCTCAAGCCCGGGAACGGATGATCCCGGAGAGCCTGCTGGCATACTATCGCGATGCCTATGACAAGTGGTGTGCCGGTCAGGAGATACCGCCTGCCGGCACACCTATCAAGGGATGGCAACTTTTGTCCACGACGGAACAAATGCGCGTAGTGGACGCCAACATTCTGACGGTGGAAGACTTGGCCGAGGCATCCCATGCGCAGATCAACGCGATCGGCATGGGATCACCGGCCATGGTTGCGAAAGCGAAGCACTGGCTTGTAGTCGGGCGGGATCAGGGAGTAGTAGCGATGCAACTGGCGGATATGGCGGCACAGATCGAGAGCCTGCAAGCGCAACTTGCGGAGCGCCCCACAAAAAGGATGGGCTGGCCAAAGGGCCGTAAGCGAGGACCAAGAAAGCCGTTGCCTGTCCCTAATACTGATGGGCCTGTTCC
This sequence comes from bacterium, assembly GCA_050694895.1. Lineage (GTDB taxonomy): Bacteria > Sysuimicrobiota > Sysuimicrobiia > Sysuimicrobiales > Humicultoraceae > JBQTJP01. The sequence continues at coordinate 4,023 of JBOGSE010000792.1, forward strand.
GGATCCTTAAGCCATGGCGTCAACCCTGCTCCAGATCATTCAGGCTGCCGTGCGGAGGTCCGGGATTAATGAGATCCCGCAGTCCGCTTTCCTGTCGTCAAGCGAGGAGGTGCAGCGGCTGGTAAGCCTGGCGGATGAGGCGGGTAGGGCGTTGGCTCAGGATCACGTATGGCAGTTTCTCATACGCGAGGCCACCCATACGACGCTGGCGGCGGAGGACCAGGGAGATATTACGGTGATCGCGGCGAATGGATTTTCGTATATCCTAAATGATACGATATGGAATCGTACTCTGCAATGGCCGATTTACGGGCCGCTCGACGCGCAGGATTGGCAAGCGATCAAAGGCTCGTTTCCGGCTTACCCGTATAGCGAGTATAGGATCAGGAATAATCGCTTGCTGTTACAGCCGGCCCCGGCTGCAGGGAATATCCTGGCATTCGAATACGTCACGCGATTCTGGATCCAGTCGGCAAACCAGGACAAGTTTACAGCGGACACGGATATGCCGGTATTCGATGATGAGCTCATGATCCTGAGCATCATCTGGCGCTTCAAAACCGCCGAGGGACTCAACGGCGGCGATGCTTACGCGAAGTACGAAGAGCGTCTGGAATATCTGATGTCCAGGGACGGCGGGAAAAGGACGGTGTCCACAGGCAACACACGCTATCTTCGAGGCGTGAACTATCAACCCGGTAATTGGACTATATAGGTGAAACATGAAAGATCTAAAGGGCGCACGCCCAGGTAAGTCTGTGATGAATATGTCGATCGGCGACGGGTCCGGGAAAAACACCGGGGCCGCATCGGAGGTCTCTCCGAGTAGCAAGAAGGGTGGCCAGTTCAATAAGCCCGTGTACGGGAAGGGGGAGGTAATGGGCCAGATGGCAGGAGCAACGAGACGTGGATTCAGCGTACCTCGACCCGGTAAGCCAAGACCCATCCGACGCCCGGGCGGGGGAGTAGGCCGGTAACAGCCATGCCCTCCGCCGCACAGGCTCGCGGGTATACCGCACAGGTAACCAGCCTGCCGGCGCCCGTCGGGGGGCTCAACCTCGTGGATTCTCTGGCGAACATGCCCGAGACCGATGCGCTCGTGTTGGAGAATTACATCGCGCGAGGGAACTCCGTAGAATTGCGTCGTGGGTATACGCAGCACGCTACCGGCTTGGTGAGCGATGTCAAGGCGCTCATGCCGTACAACACGGCGGCAGGAGCCAAGCTTTTCGCCGCCGCGGGAACATCATTCTTCGACGTTACCACGGCGGGCCCGGTCGGCGCCGCCGTGCAAACCGGGTTGACAAACTCAATCTGGGAGCATGTCAACGTCGCGACGGCCGCGGGGCAATTCCTATATGCATTCAACGGCGTGGATTCACCGCGTATCTGGAACGGGACTATATGGCAGACCGTAACGGGAGTATCCGCGCCGATCGCGATTACGGGAGTCACAACGAGCACGCTCGCGGCCGGATTGCTTCATCAAAACCGGCTCTGGTTCCTGCAAAAGGATACCCTGGTAACGTGGTATCTCGGAGTGAACAGTGTAGGAGGCGCGGCAACAGCGTTCGATCTGCGAACGGTCGCCAAACTGGGCGGATCGGTTATAGCCTTCGACACCTGGACCATGGATTCCGGTACCGGTACAGACGACAACCTGGTCTTCATCACGTCGGAAGGCGAGGTGATCGTATATGCCGGGACCGATCCGGCCAACTTCGGAACATGGTCTCTCCGCGGGATCTTCCGTACGGGGCGTCCTGCCGGTAGGAGATGTACTACGAAGATCCGCGGAGATCTTTTAATTCTCAGCGAAGGCGGGGTTATCGCGCTCTCCCAGTTAATGCAGAGCGGCACAGAGCGGCAGTCGTACATTACGTACAAGATACAGCCGGAGTTGCAGACCTTTTTGACGTCCGGTCTCGGTAACTTCGGGTTTCAGATCTTGTATTTCCAACAGGAGTCGCTTGGGATCCTGAATGTCCCAGAATCGGCTACCATTACGCGGCAGTATGTGTTCGACGTTACCACTCAGGCGTGGTCGAAGTGGACCTCGCTGTTTTCTCTATGCTATGCGATGTTCGGCGGCACGCCGTTTTTCGGGCAGACGGGAGTCGCATCTAAACTCTGGACGGCCGATTCGGACAACACTCTTGCGATTAGAGGCGAGATAAAGCCGGCCTTTAGCAAATTCGGATATCCGCTCAGGAAAAATCAGCGCCGGATCCGGATCTATTTCTCGGCGCAGTCTCCGATATCTTTCGGGTTGAAAATCAATCGAGACTTCGAGAACCTTGCCCCGACCAACATATCGCTATCCACGCAAGTGGGTGGCACATCGCTGTGGGGGACGGCTTTGTGGGGAACAGCCGTATGGGGCGGGGTAGTAGCCGGCGGGACCAGCGAAGTGGCCGTTGCGAAAATCGGGACGTACCTTACGCCTTATATTATTACACAAACGAAAGACCTGGCCGTGAAACTTAACGGCTTCGATCACGTATTCGAGAACGGCGGGTTCACGTGACAACCATACAGCGTTTGCAGAGGATTATAGGCCACGGTGAATTGCGCCGGACTACCGACTTGTATTCGCTCGGCCTGGATTCCCTGGCTCTTATCGGGCTCATGTATGATATTGAAAGCGAGTTCTCTATCTCATTACCACGGGACAGATTGATGCATCACGCCGATCTTACGGTGCAGGACCTGGTTACGGCTATCGAGGAGGAAACAGGATGATACGGGCAATCCCCAACGCCGGCCGTGATGTGGCGGAATACATAGCCTACAGGACGGATTGTCCGATGCCGGATCCGGCATGGTATGTTGGGTTCGAGGACGGCAAGGGGCTGATCGGCGGCTTAATCTTTTACGGGCCGGAGGGGGATGCTGTTCACGTCGGGTGGGCGTTCGAGCCCGGAACGCTGACATTAGGGCTGATTGTGTATGTGCGGTGGTGTGTTTTATGGACCGCCTTTGTTGGACTAGGCTACGATCATCTGATCGCCGATGTAAGAAAAGACGACACCCGGGCTATTCGGTTAGTGCAGAAGATGAAGTTCAAACTCTCCTCAGTCAAAGGTGATCGCTATGAGTATCGGCTCGAGGGCTAATCTCCCGGAACGTTTGTATTGGATGGGAGGCGGAGGCGGAGGCGGAGGCGTCGATCCGGCTACGCAGATGCAATTCAACGAACAGGCCGCCAGGCTGAGTTCGCAACTGAGCCGCTATAACATAGTGAGCCCTTACGGACGGTCGACCTTTCGTGGCCAAACGTTGACTGAGACATTATCTCCGCGCCAGAAGAAGCTCTTCAAGAAACGTGAGCGCGCGGACATATCACTCGCGCAATCGGCGGCAGAAATGGCGGAGCGCGAAAATCAGTATTTGGCCGAGAACCGGGAACGCCTGACCGCCTTGCGGCAAGCCGAATTGGGTGCCACCGAAACACGCGGCCGGGCACGGTCGGAGTTGATGAGCAGGCTGTTCGGGACTCCAGGGCAGGAGGCAGTCCAGGAATCCAAGGGCACGCAGCGCCAACTTGAGAGGAGGGAGCTTCCGTCGTTCGCGGGCACATACGGAGGGGCTGCGCCAGGGAGCCCAGAAGCGAAAGCGGCAAAAAAAGCGGCGAAGGTGGTGGGATCCAAAGCCTGGAAGAAAGCCCAGACCGCGGATCAACTTGCGCAGCAAGCAGTGCCATACGAGGGCGCCACCGAGGCGAGATCGGCCATAGAGGCCACCCGTGGGCTATATGATGAGCCCTTCGACCCGACCGACACGTTTCGCGCGCAGGGGGTGGAGGACCTCTCGGACGATTCGCGAGCCGCGTTAGCGCGCGGGCTCGGCGGGCTTGAGGGAGAGCTTCGCGATCTCGGGACCGGCGCCGGGGATGTAGACAGGTATGGATACCGGGAGCAAGATCTGGGCAGAACCGCGGTAGAGGAGGCGCTTATGTCGCGCTTGAATCCCCAGTTCGAGCGCGATCGAGGGGCGTTGGAAGCCCGGCTCGCCGCGCAGGGATTATCCCCTGGGACAGAGGCTTACGCCCAGCAGATGGACGAGCTCCGCAGAGCCGGCACGGATGCGCGCATGCAAGCCATCCTCGCTGGCGGGCAGGAGCAGACACGCCTCGAAGCATTGCGACAACAGGAACTCGGGCGCAGAGCAGGCGTCATCGGACAGAGGGGCGGGATCATGCAAACGCAGTTCGGCGCTGCGCAGACCGATCTAGAGCGTAGGCGCGCGCTGAGGCAGCAACTGCTAGAGGAGCAACTTGCGCAGCGCAGGCAGCCGCTCGAAGAGCTAGCAACGCTAGAGGCATAGCCCATGAGCATCCTGGCGCGCGCATACGGCCCGGCGTTCGCAGACCAGCAACAGCTGTCCACGCTCATGTCAGGCATGGGCCAGGCGCAATTGCCGGATCGGCCACCGCTCCCCCAGGTGCGCGTTCAACCGCCTCAGTTTATGGCGCCACAGCCAGGAGGAGGAGGAAGCGGTGCGGGAATAGGGCAGGTCCTTGGCGCGCTCGGCGCGATCGCGGGGGCATACTTTACGGGCGGCGCCTCGCTGGCCGCTCTCCCCGGGATTCTAGGCGCGGGAGCAGCGGGATCGGCGCTTGGCGGAACAGTCGGCGGAGCGATAGATTCATGAGCATATACGATCGAGCCACCCTGGCGAATCAGTTGCTTGGCAATGCAGCTGTGGCGGCACTTGGCTCCGCCAACAAGGCACGGCTGCCGGACAGGCCGGATCTGCCGCAGATCGGGGTTGGTAACGTAGATATCGCGCCGGTCTTACAACAGCAAAGAAACGAAGAGGCGGCACAACAGGCGGCGCAGCAACAGATAATCGGGAGCTTGGGGTCGCTCGCAACTTTGGCGTCGTTGTATAGATCACCTTCCCCTTCTACGACTGGATCTCTTCCAGCATCAACCGGCAATTTGGTTGAGACCCCGCGGCCGTTATTCGACCTGAACCCTCCTGGATCATTATTTGATTTGAACAGGCCATTCTAATGCCGATAATAGAGGAAGAATATGAACGGGACCCACGCAGAACCATGTTGGCCGGGATCCTGAGTCAGGGCCTCGCAAATCAGGGCCCGCCGCTCACGCCGCTCGCGGGAGGACTGCAAGCGCTGCAATCGATCCTCGGGGGCATAATGCAACGGCGACTGGAGGGCGAGTACACCGATCGGAGGAGGGCACGCGCGGCCGCCGAAGCCGAGGTGATCAAAGGACTACCGCCGGGAGCCGGGACGGAGGAATTAGCCGCCGCCTATGCTCGGAGCGAGAATCCGGATCTCGCCGCGGAGGGTCCGGCTTTATTGGCAAAGGCAATAGCCGGACGGCGGGCCGCGACATTCAGCACTACGCCTTATTTCACCGAGGGCGGCGGCGCTGTACAGTTATCCAGCGCTGGCGGCGCTCGGCCCGTCGAAGGCGTCACATTCGCCGAGAGCCCCGGCCAGCGATTCACAGCGGAGCAACAAGCAGCGCGCGGTGAAGAGGCGCGCGCGTTCCAGAAAGCGCAGCAGGGACGGGCGCTGGGTGCGGCGGCTCAGCGCCTGGCCATCCAGCAAGTGGGTGCCGAGCAGCGGTCATTGCGGAGCACGGCGGCACAGGAGCGGGCGACGAATGCATTGTTGAGCCAGGCAGGTCTGGCACAGGAGGTCATGAAGGGGACCACGGCGCTCGACATCAAATCGTTCGCTGAGGGAGAAGAGGGCGCCAAACAGGCTCTGACCGCCGCGAAAAACACCGATCTCGCTTTATCCTACCTCGATCGCAAGGACAAAGAGGGCAAGCCGTATATCGGACCGGGAGCGAAAACAAGGCTCGATCTGGACAATGCGATAACCTCGGCCCGCAATCTCATAACTATGTCCGGGGGGCAGCCGGAGAGAATAGATCGTGCCGCGGCTACCGAAGTGCTCGACCAAGTCCTGAAGACGGCCGGGTTTGCCGGGGCGAAGCCGATTTTCGGTGGTGGCGCGGGATTCACGCAAAAGGATATGGAAATGGCGTTGAAGCTCGCGGGAACGATCGACACCAATCCTGCCGCGTTGCGCCAGATTTTGGAATTATCGAAGCAGAAAAATGCGGAGGTCGTGCAATACCACAATGCCGCAATTGACGCATTCCAAGAACAGACACAACGCCCAGTGCTCGAAAGGCATAGGTTGAAATTGCCATCTGTGAGAGGAGTTCCTGTAGGAGGCATGGCAGGCCAACGAAGAGCCCCTGCCACCAAGGCAGAATTCGACGCCCTGCCATCCGGGACTACTTGGGTCGACGACCAAGGAAAGCAATGGACCAAGCCATGAGCATTCGCGATGCCTGAGTCACCCGCATCCTGGGGAGCGGTAGCCCTGCCGGCTAGCCCGGCCCTACCGACTGGCGCGGCCCTACCGGCTGGCCCGGAATCCTGGGGAGCGGTAGCCGCGCCAGAGGTCGCGCCGCCAGCCGCCGTACCGGAAGAGCCAGGGTTGCTCCAGACTTTGCTACGTGGCTTCGGGAGCGGCGCTGCCAGCCTTGTTGGCTTGCCAGGAGAGATCGGGAGGAGATTCACCCCGCCCGGGATGCGGCACCCGGTAGATGTAGAGAGCGTGAAAAACGCGCTAACCGGGCTTGGCATCGACCTCGAAAACCCGGACCCCGAAGATCCGCTCTCCCGCATAGTATATTCGACGGGTTCCGGCCTCGGATCGAGTTTGATTCCGGTCGGCCGCGTACCGGGCTTGATGCGGCTCCTGGCCGGCGGCACCGCGGCAGGGGCTGGTGCTGGCGTGGCATCCGAGATCGCTCCCGAATCGTCTATAGCGCCGCTCGTGGGGGCGATCGCGCCCGCGGCGCTCGCGGCAGGGGCAGGAGCGGCAACACGTGGCCTGGTACGAGTGGGAGCGGCAGGAGCGGCCAGGACTGCGGCCGAGGCCGAGGCATTCCGACAAGCCGGGGCAGCGCCTGCAACCGTTGGCCAAGCGACCGGGAGGCGCGCGATCCAGGCGGTAGAAAACCTGCTGGGCGGCACACAGGGCGCTGGTGGTGTGATATCCCGTAGGGCAGAGGCACAGCAGCGAGGTCTCGGCGAGACCGTGAGGGGCATCACTGGTCGCACGAGCGCGGAGGGGGCTGGCAGGACGATCCGAGGGGCAATCGAGGGGCCTGGGGGGTTCCTCGAGCGGTTCAAGGCAGGATACCGGCGCCTGGACGACGAAGTCGGCAGATATATCCCTCCAGAGACGCCGATCGGCCCGAGTTCCACGGTTTCCGCCCTGGATCGACTTACCGCACCGATCGCAGGAGCCGAGAGAGTGTCGTCCGGACTCGTGAATCCGCGCCTGGTGCGGATCCGCGAACAGATCGGCGCAGATCTCGCCGCCAACGATGGCGTGATCTCGTATCAGGGGCTGCGCGAGTTGCGGAGCCGGATCGGGAAGATGCAGGAGTCGAGCGAGTTGATCACGGACATCCCGCGAGGCGAGCTCAAGCAGCTATACGGTGCTCTGTCGGAGGATATGCGTGCGGCCGCCCGAGCGGCTGGATCGCAAGCCGAACGCGCGTTCGAGCGGGCGAATCGATACTACCGCTCTGGGCGGCAGAGGATTGACGACACGCTGCAGGGCATCGTGAGTAAGGTAGATCCGGAGGATGTCTACCGGGCCGCGATGTCGGGCACAAAAGACGGGGCCAGTACTCTGCGGGCGCTCAAGCGGAGCATCCGCCCGCAGGAGTTCCAGGTTGTGGCGCGCACGGCCGTCGATAGGCTTGGGCGTGCCACGCCCGGCAGTCAGGATGAGATCGGAGATGTGTTTTCGAGTGACACGTTCCTCACGAATTGGAACCGGATGGATCCGGCCGCCAAGAAGGAGATCCTATCCGGCTATGACCGCGCCTCGTTGGTCGAGCGCTCGCTGAGCCAGGTGGCTCGCGTGGCGGCCAATCTCAAGAGCGGGGCAAAAGTCTATGCGAATCCGTCAGGTACGAGCGGGGCGCTGATAGGAAAGGTGGGGATGGCATTGCCTGCCGGCGGTCTTCTCGTCGGTGGCCCAGCCGGCGCACTGACTGCAGGCGGAATCGTACTCGGCGGGATGGTGGCCGCGAATCTCAGCGCACGCGCCTTGACGAGCCCAGGCCTCGTGAATTGGATCGCGAGGGCGACCACCATGTCGCAAGGTGAGCTTGCGCGGCACGCTCGGCGCCTCTCGGTCATCGCCAACAGATCGAGGGATGAGGATGAGAGAGAGGGCGCCAGTCGCTTGTTGGAGACGCTTACCGATGGTGGTGTTCCTGCCGATGGCACCGGCACGGCGGAAATGCCGTCTCAATGAGCTCCGCCAAGAGGTACAATGCAAAGCGTAGGATTTTCCACGCAACCCACACGGCGGCAAGGAGTATTACGGCTCCCGGGATGTAGTATAGACTTAGAACCAACATGCAAGCTATACACCACTTTAGAGCCCCACGTAGGAGCCGGCGCGTCCAATGGACTGGCGTTGGACGTGGCTCAAATGTTGGGTATGCGGGACCCTCCGGTTCCCAGGACGAATATAGATAGTCCTTATAGGCGGGAGTTGTACTAGGCATAGTCATAATCTCCAGTTGTCTATGATACCATATCGACTGCAATCGGTGTGCCTTTAGCGATGACACCAGTCGCTTATTTGAGACGCTCACTGCCAGTCCGCTGTGAGCTACGCAGTGCCAGCCAAGACTTCATCGCTCTCCGATCACGCTCGATGACCCAGAGAATGACCCCAAAAATCAGGACAAACGCGGCCCAAGCCGGCGATGCGACGATAGCCAAGGTGACCACCGCGGGCCCCCAGATGACGGTGACGAAAATCGCGAGCGCGATCCGATGCCTTATGAGCAGAGGCTTGGGGGCCAGTTCCAAAATGGTGTATGGGGTTTCCATGTCGATGTCTCCTATGTTGATGCTACCTTATCGGCAGCAAGTCTCATGCCTTGAGAGGCTCATTCTGTCAGCATGGCACCGCCGGCATCGGCGCCAGCCTTCTGGGGATATATATGTGTTTGCCGCGGTAAATTCATGCCCGTGTTTACAATGGGTGCGGGCGCGCTGTTTGGCGCCGGACGCTTGTCCTCCTAACGCGCCGTGCTTTTATGGCGCCTGTCAAGTAACGGTACTGGAGAAGCAGACATGCCGAGAGACGGCTCAGGAACCTATTCGCTAGCGGCTGGCAATCCCGTTGTTGACGGGACCGTTATCAGTGCAGGGACTCATAACACCACGAACACTGATATAGCAACCGCCCTTACAGCATCGATCGCAAAAGACGGACAGACCACGCCGACAGCTAATCTGCCGATGGGGGGCTTCCGGCACACGAACGTCGGGGCCGCAACTCTGGCGGGCGAATACGCCACTCTGGCCCAAGCGCAGGTAAACGTACAGGGGTACGTAGTAGATAGCTCGGGTACGGCCAATACCATCACCATCTCGCCCTCTCCGGCCATCACGGCCTATGCGGCAGGGCAAATGTGGCGCGTGAAGCTCAATACGACCAACACCGGCGCGACTACAATCGCGGTCAGCGGGTTGGCGGCGAAGAACGTTCTGCGATTCAACGCAGGGGCGCTCGTTGCGCGGGACCTCGTTCAGAACCAGATAGTTGTGCTGATTTACGACGGAACACAGTTCATTATCGTTTCGCAAAAGAAAACCACCGCCACGAAGTTCACAGCCTCGGGGACATGGACGCGGCCGGAAGGATGCGTGGCACGCCGGGTGCGCCTTGTGGGAGGAGGAGGAGGCGGCGGCGCCTCTAGCGCAGCCTCCGGGTCGGGCAACGCCTCGGTGGGCAGCGGCGGGGCCGGGGGTACTTACACAGAGGATTTTGCGATTGCGTCCGCGTCGTCTGAAACTGTGACCATAGGTTCCAAGGGGACGGCAGGCGCTGCGCCAGGAGGGAATGGAGGCGCTGGTGGCCAGACCTCCTTCGGTTCTATTACGGCGCCTGGAGGGTTTGGCGGCGGCGGTTCAGGGGCCACTACTGGTATTGGACTGCTGGCGGAGGGGGGCGCACCCGGCGCAGTTGGTTCATTCTCCGGGGTTGGATTGAGCCGGAGCGGGAATAGGGGCGAGGACTCGTTTCACCCGAACTCACTCCAAGTAATATCCGGATCCGGGGGCGGTACACCATTCTCTGCAGGAGCAAACCGCATATTCTTCAATGTCACGCTCTCTTCCCAGGTAGGAAATTCTGCCGACAACTTCGGGGGCGGCGGGGGTTCCGGCGGCGCAACTCTGGAGTCGGGCACCGCCAGGGCGGGCGGCACGGGAGGTGACGGGATGTGCGTTGTGGAGGAGTATTACTAGCCGATGCCCCGAAACGCGACAACCGGGATATATACGCTCCCGGCGCATGATCCGGTAATTGAGGAATATCGCCGTCACACCCATGCAAACACCAATGACGATATCGCGGCCGCGCTTAACGACGGACTGATCTTCGACACGGCGGCGGCGACCGGGCGCTTAACTCTAGAAACCTTGGTCGCGGTATCGGCTTCGAACCAGCTGGCAAAGACATCCGTCTTCTATACGCCATATACCGGCGAGCGGGTATCAATATTTAACGGAACGAAGTGGCTCACCTTTGTTTTTTCGGAAATCACACTCGTGCTGGATCCCGACCCGGTGCATACCGGATTCCACCAGTCCGGCAAGAACTTCGATCTGTTCGTCGCTAATGACGCCGGGACACGACGGCTCGGAACAGGTCCGGCGTGGTCTTCAGATACGGCACGCGGGACCGGTGCCGGGACAACGGAGTTAGAGCGGAAGAATGGAATCTGGACCAACAAGGTATCGATGTCGTTGCGTTGGGGGAGCGCCTCCGGGAATACGATCACGGTCACGGCGAATCAAGGGACCTATGTTGGAACGATGCGGGCATCCGCCAATGGTCAATGCGAGGATTCGTTCGCGAATCGGTTTGTCTGGAATGCCTATAATCGCGTGAAGCGCGCAATGCGCGTATTCGACGCAACAGATAGCTGGACGTATTCCACCGCCGCGTTCCGCCAGAAAAACGGCAGTACCGCGAATCAATTGCAGATGGTTCGTGGTTTGAACGAAGATTCCGTGAGCGCCGTTAATCAATCTATAGCCAGCAGCAGTACCGCAACATTACGCAGCGTTCGTACAGGGATAGGATTAGATTCCACAACCGCCTTTGCTGTGGGCTCTGCGGCCGCTCAAGCCAACGTGTCGGATACTATCCTTAACACCAGCCCCAGTTTTTATGAGGATCTGCCGGGGCTCGGCTCTCACTTTCTCGCCGCGCTGGAATTCGGAGCCGGAACCGACACCCAGACATGGGCTGGGGATTCGGGCTTACCATTGCTTCTCATAACGGGCATTTTCGGATCGATAATGGCATGACCCTAATAGAGTCGATCACCGGCAAAATTGCGGAAGTCTGTCCGATAGACGGCGTATCTATGGGGAGCAGGCTGGACAAAAACACATGGAAGCCCGCCTTGCGCCCCGAAGCGACCCCCGCGCAAACTGCGGAAGCAGCACGCGTAATCGAAGAATTCGATATCGACGAGGCTACGGCGGACGAAGAAGTGGCCGATGCCGCGAGGGAAAATCTGACTCAGGAGGTGCTGGCGGATCCTATCTTGACGGTTCACGCTAACTTAAGCGCTGCGGAGGTCAACGCATCTCTCGATGAGATGTTCACAAGCTTTCCTCCGCAGATGAGATCAGTGCTGAAATTCCTGGTGCGCGATGCACTCAGCCGCTTACTGAGCGGCTAATGGCCTGCGTACGACGACATATTCGGTTCCTCTAGTCTTGCGCTGGGAGCCGAAACGGCCGCCAGTGCGTGACCGTGCTCCGCTTCCCGTGTCCTCCGTCCTTAGCATGCGGGCAGATCCCCCATTCGTCCACCGTGGCGGTGTCTAGGCTCTGCTGCCCTGGTCGGCCGCCAAAGTGCATGATTTCGACGACTGAGCCGATCTCCGGGATCCCGTCACTGACGAGGTTCCACCCATCGATGATAGATTGATCCATTTCCAACTCCTCATTACGTAGTCGCCCCGGGGAACCGCCGGGGCTCGGGCATGATCACCATATGAAGGAAGCAACATGGCTCAGGCTGCCGGAGTTACCGCACTCCCGGCTTGCGTCGCCGCTTTTTTGCCCCGGCGAGGGCTCAGCCAAGCTCCTGCTCGGAAAGCACGTTCATGCGTCCTCCGACTTGGTCGCCCTAAAAACCGCGGGCTCGACCCAGACCCCACCGCCAGGAATAGCGTAGAAGACCCGACCATCGGAAGTCTGCAACACGCTGTCGTGCACCAACATCGGCGGGCACCATATCACGGTGCCGGCGGAGACCGAGAGATTGCGCCTGCCCATATCGGATGATATCGTGGTGTTTTTCTGTACGATATAGTCGTGCATCAGCACGATCTCTCCATCCGGTAACCCGCGTGCTTGTGGTCGATTTATCATTTACACGGCCTCTGTCTTTGGGCGCGCGTGCATCGTCATAATGAACGGACGGCGCCTCGGCAGCGAGATCGTTACATCCATGTCCTTCGGAATGTCCGGAGAGCCCCAGACCCGAATGCAGGGCTCACCGTTCCAGTTTCCCTCGAATATCGTGATTCTTTTGCCGACCCACTCGGCGAGCACGGGACCGAACATGGCCTTGATGCACAGGCCGTTCGTCCGGCAGCATACGTGCTGCCGGTCGGTCTCTTTGAACGACAGGATGGCTTTCGGCTTGGCCGTGCCGTCATCGCCGGTTAGGGCCTCACGGTCATAATCTGAGATTGTAATTGTCACCTTCTTTCCCAACAGCTCGCCCGCCTTCAAGAACCGGCCGGCGTAGAGCTGGTCGAAGTTGACCGGTTTGGGGTAGACTTGATCATTCATCGTAATTGTCCGTTACTCCAGGTCCAGGTCGCTGATATCATCCGCCTGCTGCGGGTAGGCCCAGGATGGCAGCGTCAGGTCCTCCTCGTATTCCTGCGGGCCTGGGAAATTCCCAGTATGCTCACAGGCGTCGAGGTCTTCGAGGCAATGCCTGTATTCATCCCGTCCCTGTTGGATGATGTCCTCAGGGATGTTGTAGACCGCGACAGCGTACGGTGGGGCCGTCTCTACGACTATCTCGACCATCTTGGGCGCGATGCCGGTGATGATACGATAACCGTCGTGGTACCAGGCCCACTGCAAGTGATAGCCCAGCTTGGCTGCTGCGGCGCCGAAAGCGAAGTGCCGGCAGTCGCGGGCGGTTTTCAGGCCGACGAGAAGATGCGGGTGCGATGATGGGATCCAATCGACTCGGCCGCGACACTCTCTGCCAGCCATTTCCCACTCCATTGTGACCTCCGGATCGCCACCATCGGCGAGATATGGCCACGCAGCGTGGCTCATCCGCACGGCCTGGGCAATCCCCATCGCCTCCGCTTGTTGGACATCTGTCAGGACTATACGGTCGCTATTTGCCGCTAGCCAGGCATCCCAATCCTTGCCACGCCTAGGGCGTAGGGCACCGCTTTCGAGGCGCTCGCCCCAGACGGCGAATTGACTGGCGAATCGTTCCGGCTCGAGCACGGCAGTGTGGGCGGCGGTGCCGAGGGTCATCGCCTCGGACTCTCGCGGGTGATCCAGCAGATGCCGGTAGTGCATCGGCGACCTGCGTATTTCTTTAAGCCGCGTGATCGAGACGCCAGGGAGGGCGTGGTAGACGGCGGCTGGTAGTCGTGAGGTGAGCTTATTGGCCACCATCGGCACCGGGGCTCCCATTAGACGCGCTCTCTCTCTATCCAGAGATTCGGACATCCAATTATTCATCGTCACTATCCTCATTTAATCTTCTGCGCACACTTTCCCGTAGGCTGTTCGCCAAGATCTTAGGGTCTTCGCCGTCCTCGATGGCCTCGCGAATCAGATCTTCGTCGAACATATGCAAGGCCTTTGCCACCGCCGACAGCAGCGCCACGCGTGACGCGATGACCCACTCGTAGGTATCTTGCGGATCTGGCCCTAGTCGGATCAGGTCCACCGTGGTGGATGCGGAGCACCGCGACACCTCTTCGGAGGTCTCTAAGGCGAATTTCCAGACGCCCGGATCGGCCGCCGCTGCCAACTTCATGAACTCTTCGGCCTCCGGAAGGGCGCGCTCGGCCTCCGCCGCCTGCTCTTCCGAGAGTATCTTGCGGCGATTGGCTTCCTCGGCCTCTCGGATTTCCTCCTTGAGGGAGGCCCGTCTTTTCTCCATGTCCAGGAGATCGTTCAGCATCCTGGCCCGCTCCTCGGCGAGGCGGTGATGCGCCTCCGCCTGCTCTTCGGCGCGCATGCGTAATTCGGCAAGCAGACGCGTTTTCTCTTCCTCATGCCGCCGACGCTCTTCGCGCAAGCGCTTGTCCTCGGCGGCCTGGCGTTCGCTCTCCGCGGCGCGGTCGGCCGCCAGGCGGGCGTCTTCGGCTTCCTTTGCCTCTTGTACCTCGATCATCTCTCGGAGCTTTCTGAGGGCTTCTTCCGCGACCGCAGCGCCCTCTTCACGTATTTCCTCGGGGAGGTACGCTAAGTTCGTGGCCTCGTAGGCCCGCACTTGTTTGCGCAGTTGGTCTGCGCTTGCTCCTACGGCCGCAAGGGGCCACGAGCTTATTTCTTCGACCAGACATCTCAAGCGGGCAAGCCGCTCCGCCTCGGCCTTATGCTTGGCCTCCCGGCGCGCTTCGGCGGCATCTTCCTCGGACTTGATTTGGGCGTCGAGAGGCTCCTCGATGGCGAGCAGCGCCTCGGTGATGCGCTTCGCGTCGGCGTCGATGAGCCGACAGCGCTCCAGGGCAGGGGCCTTGATCTCCTTGCGTTTCGCTTCGAGCGAGGTCCGACAGGTCCGGATCTCGGCGCGGGCGGCGCGGCAGGCCTTCATACCGGAGGTCGTCGTGCAGTCGTGGACGACGCTGGCGTGGCGGGTGTAGAGGTCGTGCAGGGCGGCGGCCAGCTGGCTGTACTCGGCGATCTCGGTAGTGACCGGATGCTCCGCGGCGTCAGCGGTAGTGGGTGTACTCATGGTTATCTCCTTTTGAGATTACGGCCTCTGAGTATACGGCAAGCTAGCTTGCCGTGTCAAGAGGTTTGTTATATGGCCTTTTTTCACCAAACCGTACCTTGGCGTACCAAACGGGATAGACCGGGCCCCGTCCCCAAGTCCACCAAGAGGCACAGTAGCCCCACCGGCCGTTCTCTAGGACGAAGGGAAGGGGAACTGTTGTGATTTGGGGCTTTGTCGCTGTGGTATTCATATTTCCTCCGGAATCTAGTTAAGTCCCAGCGCCGCTCCCTTGCCCTGTGCCGGGCAGAGGAGAGATAACGGCGAAGTGATCGAGCAAACGAATGACCTGGGAGAGACGCGAGTCTCTGCTCAGGTCCTCCGTCGCCCCCGAGAGTTCGTCTTTCACGTGGGAGATGGCTACCTCGATTTCGATAAGTGGGTAGCCGTCGGCGGCGCTATATCTGCTCATGATTGTGTATTTCCTCCGGCTGTGGGGGCCTCTCAGCCCCATTCGGCACGTGTGGTGTGCTACCTCGGGGATTCTGGTTCCCGTCCCCAGGGCCTGGTTCGCCGGCCTCCGTCGCTAGGCCCCTGTTGCTCGCCGGGGCTCCCCTGCTAGGCCCTGTTCAGGTCGGGCCCACCATCAGCGATAGTATCGGCAAGATAGCTTGCCGTGTCAAGGCCCTGGGGTGAGCATTACGAAAGTTTAATCTCCCGTCCACATTTCATGTTCCACGTGAAACATCGACGTCTTGACTGCCAGACACCAGGCAAGTATACTTGGCATCATGAAGAAATCCAATGCTATAGCGATGTTCGGCGGCCTCCGGCGCTTGGCGGCAGCCGTCGGCGTGCGGCGCCAGGCTGTCGAGGGATGGCCGGATGTACTCTCGGGGCGGGTAGAAGACCGAGTGTGCATGGCGGCGGCAAGGGCCATAACAAGTGCCGCCCTTGATCCGGAAGGGGCCGAGGACGCCCAAATCCAACCTCGAGTGGTCACCTGATGAGCCCAGCCCTGTTCCGTGATCTGATCATCGTCCCGACGCTCTCTGCGATGCGGGAAGGCCGCGTCCATGACCGCGCTACATTGCTGATCGCCATAGCGATCCAGGAGAGCGGTCTGACGTGTCGGAGGCAGACTCCGCGTGGGCCTGCCAGATCTTGGTGGCAGATCGAGCCGCTGACCGCGATCGACACGCTGCAGCGATACCCGAGCGCGCAGCGCCTCGTTTCCGAGCTCGGGTACCACGTCCGGCGGGGAGAAAATATCTCTGCGATACTGGAATGGTGCGATGCTGGTGCGTGCGCCATCGCGGCCGGGATCGTGCGACTATGCCCTCTGGCGCTGCCTGCGATCCCTCTCTCCGCCCCGATCGTCGGCGCCAAGGAAGAATGCTGGCGATATTACTTGCGGGCATGGCGCCCAGGGAAGCCACGCCCGGAAAGGTGGGGAGAGGCATTCGGGAGCGCGTTGAAGGCGATGACAGGG
>JBOGSE010000793.1:0-2054 GCA_050694895.1 bacterium
GTGTTGGGAAGAAACGACGAACGCAGCGCCTCGACCAGTGCGGCCACCCGTTCGCTCGCCACGCCGTCGAGCTCGCCGAGCACGAGGGCCCCGGAGCCGCCAAAGAGGATGCGTCCCGGCTCCTGATAGTCGGCGCCGAAGTTCACAAACGCGCCGATGGTGCGCCCCTCGCCGACGACCGCGGCAATACGCTCCTCGTTGAAGCCGTTCTGCATGGAGACGATCGCGCCATTCTCCGCCAGATGCGGGGCGATCTCTCGCGCCGCGACGTCGGTGTGCATCGTCTTGGTGGCGAGGAAGACCGTGCCGAGCGGTCCGCGCAACGCGTCCGGGGTGAGAGCGGGTGCCCTCACAGTGAACGCCTCCGCCGGGCCTTCGATCGTCAACCCGCCCGCGTTGATCGCCCGAACGTGCTCCTCGGCCGTGTCCACAAACGCCACGGTGTGGCCCGCTCGGGCAAGATGCGCGCCAAGGGTGCCGCCGATGGCGCCCGCGCCAACGATGGTGATCTTCATCTGCCTGCCACCTATTCTGTGATTTTCGGGTATTCGCCTCCAGGCGGTCCTCAGTCCCTGGCGGCGGGAGCCGTGGCAACATCCACGCGCCCACGCTCTCCCGTGATCGCGATGCGGGTCCCATACGGGGAGGAAAGGTCGGCCAGCGTCTCCAAGATGCGCGCCGCGTCGTTGGGCCCCGCAAGTTCGGGATCGCCCCCGCCGTTCATCACGATCGGGATGACCTCGACCGAGCTCGGGCGGCCTCGATCGAGCGTGACGACCGCGATGATCGAGTCGAGGTTGATTTTTGAACGAAGGCTGCGCCACGAGTACGGCGGGTCGCTCCGCCGCAGCTGCGGAAACTTGCCAACCGTCACGGAGTGGAACAGAAAGTTCCCCAGGCTGTAGAGGACCGGGCGGCCCTGGATCACTTCGATACCATGCAGCATATGCGGGTGGTGGCCCACGATCACATCAGCACCTGCGTCGATCAAAGCCGTCGCCAGCGGCCGCTGGTAGGTGGCGAGCAGATCCTGGAACTGAGCCACGAACCCATGTGGCACACCCCAGTGGATGCCCACGATGCACGCATCCGCCGCGCGCTTTGCGTTGCTCACGGCGGAGATCACCGCGTCGACATCCGCCGGCCACGCCCGCGTCTCGACGAAGGGGGCGATGCCGGGCGTTTCATCCACGCCCGTCCCATCGACCACGTAACTCGTCGTAACGTGGATGGGCGCAATGCCGGGCCGATCGGCGGCGGCACCGCTGCCGACCGGCAACGTGGTCGCGACCCCCAGAAACGCGACGCGCGCGCCCTGTGCGGACAGCACCGCAGGCGTAAGCGCCGCGGTCAGATTGCGCCCGGCCCCGACCGCTGCGATCCCTGCGCCTCGCACCGCGTCGAGGGTGTCGTCCATACCTTCTTCACCGTGGTCGAACATGTGGTTGTTGGCCAGCGTCACGACGTCGATCCCGGCTGCGCGCAGCTCTTGGGCAAGCGCGGGGTCGCTGCGGAACGCGACGTGTTTGTCCGAGGGCGCACCGCGCGTGGTCAACGGGCATTCCAGGTTGACGAAGACCAGATCGGCCTCGGCGAAGATTTCCCAGACGCGCGCACTGCCGGGCGAGCGTCCGCCGCGCACGATGGAGTGCTCCACCATCAGGTCGCCGGTCAGGGCGACGGTTACTGTCTGCGTGCCCATCGATTCACCTCGTGGTGCTCGCGTGACGGTTACCGCTCCGCCAGCGTGGGGTCAATAGCATCGCGCAGCCCATCGCCAAACCAGTTGTAACAGAGTACCGTGATGAAGATCAGCGCACCCGGATAGACCGCCAGGCCGGGCACCGTACGCAGGTACCCGCGCGCGCCGCTGAGCATGTTGCCCCAGGACGCCGCGGGCGGCTGGACACCCAGGCCCAGGAATGACAGCGACGATTCGAGGAGGACGGCAAACGCGACACCGAGCGTCGCCGCCACCGTGATGGATGGGATCGACTGTGGCACGATGTGCCGCGACAGAATCCGCAGCGGGCTGCACCCGACGGCGCGCGCCG
>JBOGSE010000794.1:0-2446 GCA_050694895.1 bacterium
GGACGGCCATGAGATCGACAAGAAGATCACGGCGCGTCAACAGCGCCGAAGCGATGGGGCCCACGACCGTGTCGGTTGAGAGCTCTCGGATGACGGTGCCCTCACCCTGGCGAGGTTCGAGGAGGCCTGTGGCCTGCAGCGTCCGGATCGCGTCGCGCACGGATGTGCGGCTGACACCGAGAGCCGAAGCCAGTTCTCGCTCGGGAGGCAACTTGTCACCGGGCTTCAGGCGCCCGTCGGCAATCAAGCGCCTGAGACGCGCCGCCACCTCTTCGTATACCTTTGTGCGGCGGACGGGGCCGAGGGAGTCTGTGATGTTGGTGGTGAGTTCTTGAGTCATCCCCTCAACAATTGGTCCGATGGTCCAACATCTCGGATCGATTATCTCGTCTTGGGAGTGGCCTGTCAATCAGGTGGTTTGGGAGTGGGTGTATCCGGCGGACGGCCAGACAGGCAGGGCGCGTCGACGCGCAGTCTCTCGGACGTACTAGATCAGACTAATACTTGACAGTTCAAAGTACTTCATACTAGCATGCTCCTATGGGATCCCGGACAGCCGGTACCGCCCATCTGCCGGAAGCGTCGCGCGTCCAATCGCTGCCCCGGTCCGATGCATGGTCTCGATGGCTCAACGGACTGGCACTCGCCCTGGCGGCGGCGACGGTTGCCGGACTGGCGGGCCGCTTGTCCTGGGTTCTCGACGTCTTGTCGCATTTTCGCGCCCACTATTTCATGACCGCCCTCGGCATCGCGGCGCTGGCCGGCATCACGCGCCGGGCTCGCTCCGCCCTCCTGCCGGGGGCGTGTGCCGTTGTCAATCTGGCGATACTGATGCCGTACTACGTTCCGTCAGGGAATCTGTGGCGGCCTGCCGACCCGGGTGTGGCGGCTGTCCTGCGTGTTGCCACGGTCAACTTGTACGTGGCGAACAGGCGCTTCGATCTACTGGAGCGCTTCGTCGCCGAGCGCAACCCCGATGTGCTTGTGCTCGTCGAAGTAAACGCGGCCTGGGCACGAGGTCTGTCGGGCATCCGTCGCCGACTGCCGTATGGGATGGTCCATCCCAGCAACGGTTCGTTCGGCATCGCGTTGCTGAGCAGGCATCCGTGCGCCCCGTGCGAGGTGCTCGATCCGGCAGACATCGATGCACCCATCATCGTCGGGCGGATCCGCCCGCGGGGCCGCGCGCTGACAATCGTGGGCGCGCACCTGCCGGTGCCGGGCACGCCGCTACATGCGGCGCTCATGAATCTTCAGGTCGAGTCGGTCGGCGAACTCGTCAAGACCCTCGGGGGCGACACGGTGCTTCTTGGCGACCTCAACACGACGCCGTGGTCCACATACTTCCGAAGGCTCGTCACCCTTGCGGGGCTCCGGGACAGCGCGCTGGGGAAAGGTGTGCATGCGACATGGCCGGCGTCGTCTCCGTCCATAGGCGTGCCGATCGATCACGTCCTCGTCTCGCCGGGGCTGCGGGTCGTCCGGAGATCCGTGGGGCCGTTCATCGGTTCTGACCACCTGCCGGTCGTGGTCGATCTTGCCTGGCCCTAGGCGGTCGCGATGTACAATCCCCGGCCGATCAATCCCTGCGGATCGTGAATCGCTTCCATCCCCGCGGCGCGAAACGCTTCCGTGTAGTCGTCGTGCGTGAACAGCGCCATGTCGTGACGCTCAGAAACGCCGGACGCCCTGCGGTGTGGCGACCATGAAGTGGACTGTGCCTCACGGGCGTAGTCCTTGCCGATCGCGGCGTAGATGGCATCGTAGTACGCGGCCCATTGTCTGTACATCGGATGCGGGCTATCGACGATCGACCAGCAGCGGGACGATATCAACACCGCGCAGGCGTCCGAGCGCACCGCGGGCAGCGGAGGCTTCGGTGAACCGTCCGGCGCGGTCGGGCGGCCTGGCGGCGCCGGCGACCAGCAGCGGCACAGGATCGGCCGAGTGCCCGCGGAGCTCACAGGGGGTCGCGTGATCCGCCGTCACGGCCACAATCGTCGTCGCCAGATCGATCGCCGTCACAAGGGGCCCGAAGAAGTGCGCGTCGATCTCCTCGACGATCCGGCGCTTGCCGGCCGGGTCGCCGTCATGTCCGGCCTCGTCCGGCCCCTTCAGGTGCAGATAGAGCCCATCGTATCGCGGCAAGACCTCGACAGCCTTGCGGGCCCAGGCCTGGTAGACCTCTGCGCGGCCGGCGCCCGGGCTGTGCGGCACTTCGACGACACCCATCCCCAGATAGTGTGCGATTCCCCGCTCGACCGGCATCTCGACGAAGCACGCCAGGGTCACACCGAATCGTTCGCGCATGGCGGGAACCGTGGGCAAATGATCGCCGCCGTCGCGCAGCAGAATCAGATTAGCGGGCAGTTTCCCTTCGGCGCGCCGCCGCGCGTTCACCGGGTGGGCGTCCATGATCGCCCGGCTCTTCCGCGTGAGCTCGTTT
>JBOGSE010000795.1:0-2258 GCA_050694895.1 bacterium
GGACGGCCATGAGATCGACAAGAAGATCACGGCGCGTCAACAGCGCCGAAGCGATGGGGCCCACGACCGTGTCGGTTGAGAGCTCTCGGATGACGGTGCCCTCACCCTGGCGAGGTTCGAGGAGGCCGGTGGCCTGCAGCGTCCGAATCGCGTCGCGCACGGATGTGCGGCTGACACCGAGGGCCGAGGCCAGTTCTCGCTCGGGAGGCAACTTGTCACCGGGCTTCAGGCGCCCGTCGACAATCAAGCGCCGGATGCGCGCCGCCACCTCTTCGTACACCTTTGTGCGGCGGACGGGGCCGAGGGAGTCTGTGATGTTGGTGGTGAGTTCTTGAGCCATCGCCTCAACAATTGGTCCGATGGTCCAACATCTACGGACGATTATCTCGTCTTCGAAGACGCCTGTCAATCAGTGGGGGCGCGGATGAGGGTGAAGCGCAAAACCGGAGATGGTGCCCTGGTACTTGACAGTTCAAAGTACTTCATACTAACATGCTCCTATGGGTTTCCGGACAGCCGGTACCGCCCATCTGCCGGAACCGTCGCACGTCCAATCGCTGCCCCGGTCTGATGCATGGTCTCGATGGCTCAACGGGCTGGCACTCGCCCTGGCGGCGGCGACGGTTGCCGGACTGGCGGGCCGCTTGTCCTGGGTTCTCGACGTCCTGTCGCATTTTCGCGCCCACTATTTCTTGACCGCCCTCGGTATCGCGGCGCTGGCCGGCATCACGCGCCGGGCTCGCTCTACCCTCCCGCCGGGGATGTGTGCCGTTGTTAATCTGGTCATGCTGATGCCGTACTATGTTCCGCCGCACGACGTGTGGCAGGGTACCGACGCGAGTATGACGGCCATCCTGCGTGTTGCCACGGTCAACCTGTACGTGGCGAACAGGCGCTTCGATCTACTCGAGCGTTTCGTGGCCGAGCACAACCCCGATGTGCTTGTGCTCGTCGAAGTAAACGCGGCCTGGGCGCGCGGCCTGTCCGGCCCTTGGTCACGGATGCCGTACGGCGTCGTCCACGCCCGCCGGTTGTACGGGATCGCCCTGCTGAGCAAGCACCCGTGCGCGCGGTGCCGGGTGATCGATCCGGCGGACATCGATTCCCCGGTGGTCGCAGCCGAGATCCCCGTCAGAGGCCGCGCGGTGACCATCGTCGGCGCGCACTTCCCCGTACCGAGCACGCCGCTGTCCGCGGCGCTGATGAATCTTCAGGTCGAATCGGTCGGCGAACTCGTCAAGACCCTCGGGGGCGACACGGTGCTTCTTGGCGACCTCAACACGACGCCGTGGTCCACATACTTCCGAAGGCTCGTCACCCTTGCGGGGCTCGGGGACAGCGCGCTGGGGAAAGGTGTGCATGCGACATGGCCGGCGTCGTCTCCGTCCATAGGCGTGCCGATCGATCACGTCCTCGTCTCATCCGGGCTGCGGGTCATCCGGAGATCCGTGGGGCCATTCATCGGCTCCGACCACCTACCGGTGGTCGTCGATATTGCATGGCCCTAGTCGAGCGTCGCCACCGTGCCCTGCTTTCTGCTGACGCACATCCGCGCGAGCTTGAAGTCCGGCTGATCGACGAAATCGGCGCTGACGTGTACATCGGATGCGTGTTATCGACGATCGACCAGCAGCGGGACGATATCAATACCGCGCAGGCGTCCGAGCGCGCCGCGGGCAGCGGAGGCTTCGGTGAACCGTCCGGCGCGGTCGGGCGGCCTGGCGGCGCCGGCGACCAGCAGCGGCACAGGATCGGCCGAGTGCCCGCGGAGATCACAGGGGGTCGCGTGATCCGCGGTCACGGCCACAAACGTCATCGCCAGATCGATCGCCGCCACAAGGGGCCCGAAGAAGTGTGCGTCGATCTCCTCGACGATCCGGCGCTTGCCGGCCGGGTCGCCGTCATGTCCGGCCTCGTCCGGCCCCTTCAAGTGTAGATAGAGCCCGTCGTATTGCGGCAAGACCTCGACAGCCTTGCGGGCCCAGGTCTGGTAGACCTCTGCGCGGCCGGCGCCCGGGCTGTGTGGCACCTCGACGACACCCATCCCGAGATAGCGTGCGATTCCCCGCTCGACCGGCATCTCGACGAAACACGCCAGGGTCACACCGAACCGTTCGCGCATGGCGGGAAGCGTGGGCAAATGATCGCCGCCGTCGCGCAGCAGAATCAGATTAGCGGGCAGTTTCCCTTCGGCGCGCCGCCGCGCGTTCACCGGGTGGGCGTCCATGATCGCCCGGCTCTTCCGCGTGAGCTCGTTT